>NZ_JAWLHP010000023.1:0-42929 GCF_041690275.1 Thioalkalivibrio sp. | reverse complement strand
TGGCCCACTAGCCCGTTCCGTCCGGCAGCAGCGCGGCCGCCTCCGGGATGCCCGCGGTATCCATCCAGCGGTTCGCGATCGAGCAGAAGACCTCGGCCGTCACCTCGGCGTCGTAGGCGGCGCTGTGGGCGGCATCCGTGTCCCAGTCAAGGCCCGCCGCCTCCGCGGCGCGTGCCAGTACCGTCTGGCCGTAGGCGAGCGCGGACAGCGAGACCGTGTCGAGGCTGCTGAAGGGATGGAACGGATTGCGGCGGATCCCGCAGCGCGCCGCCGCCGCATGCACGAACCCGAGGTCGAAGTGCGCATTGTGGCCGACCAGGATCGCGCGCTTGCACAGGTTGAGCTTCACCTCGCGGCGCACCTCGCTGAAGATCTGTCCCATCGCCTGATCCTCGGGCTGGGCGATCCGCAGCGGGTGGAACGGGTCGATGCCGTTCACCTCCAGGGACTTCGGGTCCAGGTGGCTGCCGTCGAACGGCTGCACGTGGATGCTGAGCGTGCGCTCCCGCCACAGGTGACCGTTCTCGCCCCGGCGCAGGAAGACCGCCGCGATCTGCAGCAGCGCGTGTCTGCCGGCGTCGAACCCGCCGGTCTCGACATCCACCACGACCGGAAGAAATCCCCGGAAGCGGTTCGCCATCGGGACTGCCGCTGGAGGCAGGGTCGGGATCTCGCTCATGTTACGCCTGCACGCTGCAAGAGACTCCCTCCAGGATAATGGGGGCCATGTTTTGTTCGGGAATTTCAAGCGCTTTCTGCGGGCGATCGCCGCGGGAAGGCAGCGCGCCTTGACCTTGCACGGCCTCAGTCCGGATACTTGCTCACCTGTTCGCAGCCTCGCCGCACCTACACCCATGGTAGCAGAAAGGGCGCCCGGCCCCGCTCCGCCGCCGTTCCGGGGCAGACCGTCGAGCGTTCTCCAGAAGGATCACGCATGAACGCAAACGCTGACTCGCACGATATCGATCCGCAGGAAACCCAGGAGTGGATCGACGCCCTCGAGGCGGTCCTGGATGCAGACGGGCCCGAGCGCGCCCACCAGCTGCTCGAGTCGCTGATCGACAAGGCGCGCCGCAGCGGGGCGTATCTGCCTTACTCGGCCAATACCGCGTACGTGAACACGATTCCCACGCACATGGAGCCGGTGTACCCGGGTGACAGTGAGCTGGAGCACCGGATCCGGTCGTACATCCGGTGGAACGCGATGGCGATGGTGGTGAAGGCCAACCGGGTCTCCGCGGAACTGGGCGGGCACATCGCGACCTTCGCCTCCGCCGCGACCCTCTACGACGTCGGCTTCAACCATTTCTGGCGCGCCCCCTCCCACGAGCACGGCGGGGACCTCGTCTTCGTGCAGGGTCACTCCGCGCCCGGCATGTACGCGCGCTCCTTCCTGGAAGGGCGTCTGACCGAGGAGCAGCTCGACCACTTCCGCCGCGAGGTCGATGGCAAGGGCCTGTCGTCCTACCCGCACCCGTGGCTGATGCCGGACTACTGGCAGTTCCCGACCGTGTCCATGGGCATCGGACCGATCATGAGCATCTTTCAGGCCCGCTTCATGAAGTACCTGCAGGACCGCGGCCTGGCCAAGACCGATGACCGCAAGGTCTGGAGCTTCGTCGGCGACGGCGAGGTCGACGAGCCCGAGACGCTGGGCGCGATCACCCTGGCCTCGCGCGAGCGCCTGGACAATCTGGTCTGGGTGGTCAACTGCAACCTGCAGCGCCTCGATGGCCCGGTGCGCGGGAACGGCAAGATCGTGCAGGAGCTGGAGGCGATCTTCCGCGGTGCGGGCTGGAACGTGATCAAGGTGCTCTGGGGCCGCTACTGGGATCCGCTGCTCGCGAAGGACAAGGACGGCCTGCTGCAGCGGCGCATGATGGAGGCGGTGGATGGCGACTACCAGAACTACAAGTCGCGGGATGGCGCCTACGTGCGCGAGCACTTCTTCGGGAAGTACCCAGAACTCAAGTCGATGGTCGCGAACATGTCCGACGAGGACATCTGGCGGCTCAACCGCGGCGGACACGATCCGGTCAAGGTCTATGCCGCGTACAAGACCGCAGCGGAGCACAGGGACGAGCCGACGGTGATCCTCGCGCACACCGTGAAGGGCTACGGCATGGGCCCGGCGGGTGAGGCGCAGAACCGCACGCACAGCCAGAAGAAGCTGGACGTGGACGACATGAAGGCCTTCCGCAACCGCTTCAGCATCCCGCTGTCGGATGACCAGATCGAGGCGGCCGAGTACATCCGCCCGAAGGAGGAGGCCCCCGAATTCAAATACATGATGGAGCGGCGCAAGGAGCTGGGCGGTTTCCTCCCGGTGCGCCGGCCGCTGGCCGCGCCGCTGGAGGTCCCGGACCTGGACATCTTCAAGTCGCTGCTCGAATCCAGCGGCGAGCGGGAGATGTCGACGACCATGGCCTTCGTGCGCATGCTGACCCTGCTCGCGCGGGACAAGAAGCTCGGGCGCTACCTGGTGCCGATCGTCCCCGACGAGGCCCGCACCTTCGGCATGGAGGGGCTGTTCCGTCAGCTTGGCATCTACTCCTCGGTGGGCCAGCTCTACCAGCCGCAGGACCGCGAGCAGGTGATGTACTACAAGGAGGACAAGAAGGGGCAGATCCTGGAGGAGGGGATCAACGAGGCCGGCGCGATGTGTTCGTGGATCGCCGCCGCGACCTCCTACTCCACGCATGGCGTCGCCACCGTCCCCTTCTACATCTACTACTCGATGTTCGGCTTCCAGCGTGTCGGCGACCTGATCTGGGCCGCCGGCGACATGCAGGCGCGGGGGTTCCTGATCGGCGGCACCGCGGGGCGCACCACGCTTGCGGGCGAGGGCCTGCAGCACCAGGACGGTCACAGCCTGATGATGGCCGCGAATGTCCCGAACTGCGTCTCCTACGACCCGACCTTCGCCTACGAGCTCGCGGTGATCGTGCACAGCGGCCTGCAGCGCATGTTCGTGGACCAGCAGAAGGTCTTCTACTACATCACCACGATGAACGAGAACTACCCCCAGCCCGCGATGCCGAAGGGAGCGGAGAAGGGCATCGTGAAGGGGCTCTACAAGTTTGCGGCCGCCGGCAGACGCAAGAAACAGGCGCGGCTGCTCGGCTCGGGCACGATCCTGCGCGAGGTGATCGCCGCGGCCGAGCTGCTGGACAAGGACTGGGGGGTTTCGTCCGAGGTCTGGAGTGCGCCCAGCTTCAATGAACTGGCCCGGGACGGCCGGGCCTGCGACCGCGAGGCCCTGCTGAAACCGAAGGGCAAGCCCCCTGTCCCCTGGGTCACGCAGTGTCTGTCGGGCTCCTCGGCCCCGGTGGTCGCGGCCACCGACTACGTGAAGGCTTATGCCGATCAGATCCGGGCCTGGGTGCCGGCCCCCTACCGCGTGCTGGGCACCGACGGATTCGGGCGCTCGGACACCCGGGCGGCCCTGCGGCGCCACTTCGAGGTGGATCGTCACCACGTGGTTCTGGCAGTGCTGAAGTCCCTGTCCGAGGCCGGTGACGTGGAGGCCTCGGTGGTGGCCGATGCAATCGCCAAGTACGGGATCGACACCAGCCGGCCCAACCCCCTGCAGGCCTGACGCCGTCGCCGCCGTTCCCCAGCGAGGAGCTGACATGAGCGAGATCATTACCGTGGATGTCCCCGACATCGGTGACTTCGAGGATGTGGAGATCATCGAGGTTCTGGTCGGCGTCGGCGACGAGGTGGCTCCCGAGGACCCGTTGATCACCCTCGAGTCGGAAAAGGCCTCGATGGAGATTCCGGCGCCCCGCGGGGGCGTGGTGCGCAAGGTGAACGTGAAGGTCGGGGACCGGGTGTCCGAGGGCGACCCGATCCTGGGCCTCGAGCCGGCGGGCGAGGGCGCCGCCGAGGCCTCGGAGTCCGCCGGTGACGCCGGCGCGGACAGGGACGAGGGCAAGGCCCCGTCCGCGGAACCGGGGCAGAAGGAGGCGCCCTCACGGCCGGAACCGGAACCGGAACCGAGCGCCCCGGAGCGCACGCCGCCGCCGGTGCCCCGTCCGTCTCCCACCGCGCAGATTGCGGACGAGAAGGCCTTCCGCAAGGCGCATGCCTCGCCCGCCGTGCGGCGTTTCGCGCGCGAGCTCGGGGTCGATCTCGCGAAGGTCGAGGGGAGCGGGCGGAAGAAACGCATATTGCGCGAGGACGTGCAGGCCTTCGTGAAGCGGAGCCTGAGCCAGCCGGCCGGATCCTCGCTGGGCATCGAGCCGATGCCGGAGATCGACTTCAGCGAGTTCGGGCCGGTGGAGACCCAGGCCCTGAGCAAGATCAACAAACTCAGTGGGCGGAACCTGCACCGCAACTGGGTCAGCATCCCCCACGTCACCCAGTTCGACGAGGCGGACATCACCGAACTGGAGGACTTCCGCAAGTCGCTGAAGGACGAGTACGAGAAGAAGGGCGTTAAGGTCACCTTTCTGCCCTTCCTGATGAAGGCGCTGGTGTCGGTGCTGAAGCAGTACCCGCGCTTCAACGCGTCACTGGATGCGACGGGCGAAAACCTGATCCTGAAGAAGTACTACAACCTCGGTGTGGCCGTGGACACGCCCAACGGTCTGGTGGTCCCGGTGGTGCGGGACGTCGATCGCAAGAGCCTGGTGGATCTCGCGGCGGAACTGATGGAACTGTCGCAGCGCGCGCGCGATCGCAGGCTGAAGACGAAGGATCTCCAGGGTGGCTGCATGACCATCTCCAGCCTCGGCGGCATCGGTGGCACCCATTTCACCCCGATCGTCAACGCCCCCGAGTTGGCGATCCTCGGTGTCGGACGCTCCGCGATCCGTCCCGTCTGGTCCGGCGAGGCCTTCGAGCCCCGGCTGATCCTGCCGATCGCCCTGTCCTACGATCACCGCGTGGTCGACGGCGCGCTGGGCGCCCGCTTCACCAGCGCGCTGTCGGGCCTGCTGTCCGACATGCGCCGCATGCTGCTCTGACGTGAAAATCGCGGGCAGCGCGCTCAGACTCTCCCCTTTCCCGCTGGCGGGAGAGGGGCCGGGGGTGAGGTCCGGGACCGGCGCCGCGCCCCCACCCCATCCCTCCCCTGCCAGCGGGGAGGCGGTTTTTGAGTGTTCGGGCCGACGCGTATCGCCATGATCGGCAGGCCTCGTCTTCGCAACCCCCGAACCGGCATCAACCCGGGAGCCTTCCGATGAGCAAGACGACCACCATCCAAGTCCCCGACATCGGTGATTTCCAGGACGTGGAGATCATCGAGGTCCTGGTCCACGAGGGCGACACCCTCGCCCCGGAGGACCCGATGATCACCCTGGAGTCGGACAAGGCGAGCATGGATATCCCCGCGCCGCAGGAAGGCACGGTGAAGGCGATGCACGTGAAGGTCGGCGACCGCATCTCCGAGGGGGATCCGATCCTCGATCTCGAATCCTCGGAGGCCGGACAGCCGGAGGCCGGAAGCGGTGCGGGCGCGCCCCCTGCTTCGGAATCCTCGGCCGAGGGTCGCGAAAAGGCCCCGGGGGGCGCGGCTGAGTCGGCGCCCGCGGCGAAGGCCTTCGCCGGTGACACGGACCTGCAGTGCCAGGTGCTGGTGCTGGGCTCCGGCCCGGGGGGCTACACGTCGGCCTTCCGCGCCGCGGACCTTGGCCTCGATGTGATCATGGTCGAGCGCTACCCGGAGCTCGGTGGCGTGTGCCTGAACGTCGGCTGCATCCCGTCGAAGGCGTTGCTGCACGCGGCCGAGGTGATCGAGGAGGCGGAGCGCTTCGCCCAGTTCGGGGTTGAATTCGGGCAACCGAATATCGACCTGGCCGGCCTGCGCAAGTACAAGTCCGGCACCGTTGGCAAGCTGACGCAGGGCCTGAAGGGCCTTGCGAAGCAGCGCAAGGTGCGGGTGGTGCAGGGGGTCGGGCGCTTCGCGGGCAGCCACGCGCTCGAGGTCGAGGGTCCGGATGGCACTCAGACCATCGGTTTCGAGCACGCGATCATCGCCGCCGGTTCGAGGGTGGTGCGGCTGCCGGACTTTCCGTGGGACGACCCGCGGGTGATGGACTCCACCGGCGCGCTGGAACTCGCTGACATTCCCGAGCGCCTGCTCGTGGTCGGCGGTGGCATCATCGGTCTGGAGATGGCCTCCGTTTACGACGCGCTGGGCTCGAAGGTGACCGTGGTGGAACTGGCGGACCGCCTGATGCTCGGTGCCGACCGCGATCTGGTACGGCCGCTGGAGAAGCGCATTCGCAAGAGTTACGAGAACATCTACCTGAAGAGCAAGGTGGCGCAGGCGAAGGCGACGAAGAAGGGCATCGAGGTCCGGTTCGAGGGCGAGGCGAAGGAACTGCCGGAGAAGGACGTGTTCGACCGCGTGCTGGTGGCGGTCGGCCGCAGCCCGAACGGCGGGGACATCGCCGCCGACGCCGCGGGCGTGAAGGTCAGCGACCGCGGCTTCATCGAGACGGACAGCCAGATGCGCACCAACGTCGAGCATATCTTCGCGATCGGCGACATCGTTGGCCAGCCGATGCTGGCGCACAAGGCCACGCATGAGGGCAAGGTGGCCGCGGAGGTGATCGCCGGGCACAAGGTGCACTTTGACGCCCGCGCGATCCCGTCGGTGGCCTACACCCACCCGGAGGTGGCGTGGATGGGCCTCACCGAGGAAGAGGCGAAGCGGGACGGCGTCGAGTACACCAAGGGCGTCTTCCCCTGGGCCGCCTCGGGGCGCGCGATCGCGCTGGGCGCCGACGACGGGATGACCAAGCTGCTGTTCGACACCGAGGGCCGGGTGATCGGTGCCGGCATCGTCGGCCCGATGGCCGGTGACCTGATCTCGGAGGCGATGCTGGCGCTGGAGATGGGGGCGGACATGGAGGACATCGGCCTGACGGTGCATCCGCACCCGACCCTCTCGGAGAGCGTGGCCTTTGCGGCCGAGGTCGCGCACGGGTCGATCACGGACATCATGCCGCCGCGGAAGCGCTGAAGTCCGTGCTGTGCCTTGCCGGGGCGGAAGCGGGGCAAACGCCTTCAGGGCACGCTCGGGCCGTCCCTGGGCGCTCGACGGCGGCCATCCGTAGCCGCCGACGGCCCTGAACCCGTCCACCCCACTCCCGCCTTCAGCGGTGAAGGTGTAGGGTGGGCCAAGCGCAGCGGGCCCACCAACATGGCTGCCGCATTCCCTGTGGCGCTTGCGCTTTCATCCGGGTCGTGATGATCGTCCGCCTAGGGCATTTGCATGGCGGTCCCGGTGGTGTGACAGTAGCGTACTTTAGGCATGACCCACTGGACTGGGCAGTGCTTTAGCCGCTGGGTGGCGTCCCCGGTCCGGACCGTTGGCGGTCACGGATGGCCGCCGTCGAGCGCCCATGGATGGCTTGAGCGTGTCCGGGACGCCACCCAGCGGCGGGTTCCGCCCCGGTGGCGGGATCTGCCCCGTGGGGTGGCCGGACGGTCCCCTGCGACGCAAGGGTCACGGGCACAGAAGGTAACGAGCGGCGTGCGAGAGAGAAGGAAGCCTTGATGAATGCGAATGTTTCCCGGGTGGTGCTGGCCTATTCGGGTGGATTGGATACGTCGGTGATCCTGAAGTGGCTGCAGGAGACCTATGACTGCGAGGTGATCACCTTCACCGCGGACCTCGGGCAGGGCGAGGAGGTGGAGCCTGCCCGAACGAAGGCCGAGGCGCTGGGGGTGCGGCACATCTACATCGAGGACCTGCGCGAGGAATTCGTGCGCGACTACGTGTTTCCGATGTTCCGGGCCAACACGCTGTACGAGGGCGAGTACCTGCTGGGTACCTCGATCGCTCGGCCGCTGATCGCGCGCCGCCTGGTCGAGATCGCGAACGAGACCGGCGCGGATGCGATCGCGCACGGCGCGACCGGAAAGGGCAACGATCAGGTCCGCTTCGAACTCGGCGCCTACGCGCTGGCACCCGGTATCCAGGTGATCGCGCCCTGGCGCGAGTGGGACCTGACCTCGCGCGAGCGGCTGATGGCCTACGCCGAGCAGCACGGCATCCCGGTGGACTTCGCGAAGCAGGGCAAGAAGTCGCCATACTCGATGGACGCGAACCTGCTGCACATCTCCTACGAGGGCGGCCCGCTGGAGGACCCCTGGACCGAGGCGGAGGAGGACATGTGGCGCTGGAGCGTGTCGCCGGAGGCCGCCCCGGACGTATCCGCGACGATGGAGATCGGCTTCGAGGCGGGGGATCCGGTCACACTGAACGGCATGCCGCTGACGCCGGCGCAGCTGCTGTCCGAACTGAACCGCATCGGCGGCGAGAACGGGATCGGGCGGCTCGACCTGGTCGAGAACCGTTACGTGGGGATGAAGTCGCGCGGCTGCTACGAGACACCGGGCGGAACCATCCTGCTGAAGGCGCGTCGCGCGCTGGAGTCCCTGACGCTGGACCGCGAGGTCGCGCACCTCAAGGACGAGTTGATGCCCCGCTATGCGAGTCTGATCTACAACGGCTACTGGTGGAGCCCGGAACGGCGCATGCTGCAGGCCGCGATCGACCAGACCCAGTCGGTGGTGAATGGCAGCGTGCGCCTGCGACTCTACAAGGGCAACGTGATCGTTGCCGGTCGCCGCTCGGAGTCGGACAGCCTGTTCGATGACGCGATCGCCACCTTTGAAGACGACGCCGGCGCCTTCGACCAGAAGGATGCGGCGGGCTTCATCAAGCTCAACGCGCTGCGCCTGCGCACCGCGGCCGCCCGCAACCGCTTCCAGGGCTGAGGGCGGCGCGCCGGGGTGCCGCAGCACCGGCGTGCCGCGCCGCCCGGCGGACGTATGGAACGACAACCCGAGGACCGGATGCACAAGCACCTCCCGAGGCCCCACCGGCGCCTGGCCCTTCTGCTGCTGTTCGCCCTTCTCTCCGGCTGCGCCAGCGTCCCGTCGGAGGATCGTCATTCCGCGGATCCGCTGGAGCCATACAATCGCGCGGTATTCGCCTTCAATGACCGGCTGGACCGGGCCGTGCTGAAGCCGGCGGCCGAGGTCTATTCGGAACTCCCGGGGCCCGTCCAGACCGGTGTCGGCAATTTCTTCTCGAACCTGGACGACTTCAGGGTGGGCTTCAACAACCTGCTGCAGGGCAAGTTTCACGACGCGGCCTCCGATACCGCACGAATCCTGTTCAATTCCTCCTTCGGTGTCTTCGGCCTGATCGACGTCGCCGGCCCGATGGGGCTGCCCAAGCACAACGAGGATTTCGGACAGACGCTCGGTGCCTGGGGTGTACCCGCCGGTCCCTATCTGCAGCTTCCGTTCCTGGGCCCGAGCAGCGGGCGCGACGCCCCGGCGCTGGTCGTTGATTTCTACACCAATCCCCGCAACTACACAGTCGGCCAGCAGCGCGAGCTGCGCAACAATTTCGCGGCCCTGCTGGTGCTCGACCTGGTGCATGCGCGGGCCGGCCTTCTGGCCACCGAAGACCTGCTGGACGACTACTCGGACGACCGCTACGTCGCGATCCGGGACCTCTGGCTGCAGCGCCGGGAGTTTCTGGTCCGCGATGGCGAGGTGGTGGACGACGAGTCATGGCTGGATGACCTGGACGAACTCGACGCCCTCGAGGCACTGGAAGCGGAGGAAGAGTTCTGATGGGCCTGAATACCGTCGTCCCGATGCTGGAGATACTGCGCCTGCGTCGGGGACCGCAGGACCTGGCGGCGGATCAGGGCGTACTGGTGTTCTGGATGGGGGCATCGGTGTTCTCCGGCATCCTGATCGCCGCGCCGATGTACGGGTTCGCGGCCAGCCTGTTTCTGAGCGCGCTGGATCTCGTGGTGCTGTACCTGTTCGTGATGGCGGTGCTCGGGCTGCAGGGGCGGTCCGCGCGCTGGATGCAGACCTACACCGCGATGGTCGGAGTCAGCGCCCTGCTGGGACTGGTGATGGCCGTGCTGCTTGGCTTCTTTCCGCCGGATCTGGCCGAGGGGGAGGTCTCGGCGCCGGCACTGGTCGTCTATCTCGGGCTGGTGGTCTGGCTGTTGCTGGCCTTCGGACATATCCTTCAGCAGGCTCTTGACCTCGCGGGACGCATGACGGGCGTGGCGATTGCGCTGGGCTTCGTCGTCCTCTCCAGTGTGGTGACGCAGCTGGCGCTGGGGCTTGCCGGGGTATGAGCCAGCCGATCCACGTTCTCGGAATTGGCGGGACCTTCATGGGTGGCCTCGCGCAGCTGGCGGCCGCCGCCGGCACGGAGGTCTCGGGCGTTGACCAGGACCTCTATCCCCCGATGGATGGCCAGTTGCGCCAGGCCGGCATTCCCTATCGCGAGGGCTACCGGCCGGAGGATCTGCCGGGCGACGCGATGATTGTCGTCGGCAACGTGATGCGCCGCGGACTGCCGGTGGTCGAGGCGATGCTGGATCGCGGTCTGCCCTACGTTTCGGGACCGCAGTGGCTGGCCGAAAACATCCTGCAGGGGCGCTGGGTGCTGGCCGTCGCGGGGACGCACGGGAAGACCACGACCGCCAGCATGCTCGCCTTCCTGCTGCAGGCGGCGGGGCTGGATCCGGGATTCCTGATCGGAGGCGTGCCACGCGACTTCGGGGTCAGCGCACGACTCGGCGGCGGGGCATTCTTCGTGATCGAGGCCGATGAGTACGACTGCGCCTTCTTCGACAAGCGCGCCAAGTTCGTCCACTACCGGCCGCGCACCCTGGTCCTGAACAATCTCGAGTACGATCATGCGGACATCTACCCTGATCTGGCATCGATCGAGCGGCAGTTTCATCACTTGCTGCGGACTGTACCGGGGCAGGGCCAGGTCCTGGTCAACGCCGGTAGTCCGTCGCTTGAGCGGGTGCTGCAGCAGGGCTGCTGGACACCGGTGAGCCGGTTCAGTGCCGGCGCCGCGGCGGACCTGGACGCCCGCGCGCTGAATCCGGACGGCTCGCGCTTCGAGGTTCGGGCCGCGGGGGAACCGGCTGGCGAGGTTCGCTGGTCCCTGACCGGCGCGCACAACATCGAGAACGCGCTGGCGGCGCTGGGTGCCGCGCGCCATGCAGGCGTCTCGCTCGCAGGGGGCATCGAGGCCCTGTGCCGGTTCTCCGGGGTGCGGCGCCGCCAGGAGGTGCGGGGCGAGGTGGGCGGGATCCGGGTGATCGACGATTTTGCCCACCATCCCACCGCGATCGGCGCGACCCTGGCAGGTCTGCGCGCGGCGATGCCGAAGGACGGGCGGCTCCTGGTCGCGCTCGAGCCGCGTTCGAACACGATGCGTATGGGAGTGCACGCGGACACGCTGGGTGGGGCCCTCGAGCACGCGGACCGTGTCTTCCTGTTCCTGCCCGAGGATCTGCGCTGGTCTCCGGAGGGGGTCCGCGAACGCCTGGGCCCGCGCCTGCACCTGGCCAGTGCGATCGGGGAGCTCGCGGAGGCACTGGTCGATGCCGCGCGTCCCGGCGACTGGTTGGTTATCATGAGCAATGGCGCCTTCGGTGGCATCCACGAGACTTTGTTGACGCGCCTTCGGGAGACCCGGGATGGCGGCATCTGATCTGGCCCTTGCCCTGACCGGCGCATCGGGCGTCCAGTACGGCATCCGGCTGCTCGAATGTCTGGTGCGGGCGGGCGTCCCGGTGCACCTGATGCTGTCTCGTCCCGCTCAGGTGGTGCTGGGTCTGGAAACCGACCTCGCCGTGCCCGGGCGGCCCGCGGAGATCGCGCGCTTCTTCGCCGAGCGCTTCGACGCCGACGCGGGCCAGATCCGCTGCTACGGTCCGGAGCAATGGACGGCGCCCGTGGCCAGCGGCTCCTCGGTGCCCCGGGCGATGGTGGTCTGTCCCTGCTCCACCGCCACTCTGTCGGCCGTCGCCAGCGGCGCGTCGCGCAGCCTGATCGAGCGCGCCGCCGATGTGGTCCTGAAGGAGCGGCGGAAGCTGGTACTGGTGATTCGCGAGACGCCGTTCTCCGAGCTGCATCTCGAGAACATGCTGCGCCTGGCCCGCATGGGGGTGGTGATCATGCCCGCGAACCCGGCCTTCTACGATCGTCCGCGGACCGTGGACGATCTGGTGGACTTCATGACCGCGCGGGTGCTGGACCACCTCGACATCGCCCACGAACTCGGACCCCGCTGGGGCACCGCCCCGGCCCATGCGGAGGGCAAGTGAGGACCGTCCCGCTGTTCCCGCTGAACACCGTGCTGTTCCCGGGGGGGCTGCTGCCGCTGCGTATCTTCGAGACGCGCTACATCGACATGGTCCGGGAATGCATGCGCAGTGGGGACGGCTTCGTCGTGGTGGCCATCCGCCAGGGTGCCGAAACGGCGGCGGACGCCGACTTCTTCGAGATTGGCACGCGCGCGGAGATCATCGACTGGGAGCAGCGGGCGGACGGCCTGCTCGGGATCCTGGCCAGCGGCCGGGAGCGGGTGCGGGTGCTGTCGCACCAGCGCCGGCCCGACGGTCTCCTGGTGGCGGAGGTCGCGTCCCTGGAGGAATGGCCGCCGGTGGAGCTGCCGGTGGAATACGCGTCGCTCTCCGGACTGCTCGATCGCCTGCTCGAGCAGCTCGGTGCGCCGTGGTCCCATCTCGAGCGCAGCATCGGTGATGCCGCATGGGTGGCCGGCCGGCTGGTCGAACTGCTGCCGCTGGACCTCCGGATCAAGCAGGAGCTGCTGGAGGAGGACGATCCCCTGCAGCGGCTTCAGCGCCTGCGGGCGGCCATGATGGCCGCGCAGAATCCCTGACAGCAGCAGCCTGTGCTGGTATGGTCGGAACAAGACTTAACGGGAGCATCCGATGGCTGTTCAGGAACTGACCCAGGAAAACTTTGAATCCACCGTAACCGGCAACGACATCGTGGTCGTCGACTTCTGGGCACCGTGGTGCGCACCCTGCCGGGCCTTTGCACCGACCTTCGAGGCGGCCTCGGAGCAGCACGAGGGCGTGGCGTTTGCGAAGGTGAACACCGAGGAGCAGCAGTCGCTGGCGGCCGCCTTCCAGATCCGCTCGATCCCCACGCTGATGATCTTCCGCGAGCAGGTGATCATCTTCTCGCAGCCCGGGATGCTCAGTGCCGGGCAGCTGGATGACGTGATCGGCAAGGTCAAGGCCCTGGACATGGCGCAGGTGCACGAGGACATCCGCCGCCAGCAGGAGGGTGCCGCAGGCGCCTGACGGACGCCTGACGCCCGCAGCGGGCGCGCACATTCGTGCTGGGTGTGATGGCCCAGATGGGCGCGCTGATCGCCTGCGGCGTGGCATGGAGCCGGCTCCGGCCCGGCGGGCTGAGCGGCGACGAGACCCGGCGTGTGCTCACCACGCTGGTCTACTACCTGCTGCTCCCGGCGCTGGTGCTGAAGGTGCTGTGGGCGGCCCCGGTGGGCCTGGTCTCCGTGCAGATTGCCGCGGTGGCCGGGTTGACGGTGCTCGCGGCGCTGGCGATGGCGGGCCTGGCCTGCCGGGTCTGCCTGTCCAGCCGCGCCGCGACCGGCGCCATGTTCCTGGTGGCCGCGTGGCCGAATGCGGTCTACCTCGGTCTGCCGATCCTCGACCGCCTCTTTGGAGACGAGGGGCGCGCAGTCGCGATCCAGTTCGACCTCTTCGCCGCGCTGCCGATGCTGCTCACGGTGGGCGTGCTGATCGGACGGCACTACGGGGATCGCGGGGACCCGGCGGTGTCCCCATTGCGGGGTCTTGTCGCGGTGCCCTCGATCTGGGCCGCGCTGCTTGCAGTGTCCCTGAATCTGGCCGGCGCGCCGATGCCTGTCTGGCTGGACCAGTGGCTCGGCTTTCTCGGCCACGCGGTCACACCGCTGATGCTGTTCTCGGTCGGCCTGGCGCTGGTCTTCGACCGCTTCCGCGCGGCCGATGCACCGGCGCTCGCGGCGGTGACGGTGATCCAGCTGCTGCTTGCGCCGCTCGTGGCCCTGGGTCTCGTCGCTGCTATCGGGCTGGAGGGTGTGCCGGGCATCGCGACGATCCTGGAGACCGCCATGCCCGCGATGGTGCTGGGGCTGGTGTTCTGTGACCGCTTCGGTCTGGATACCGGGTTCTATGCCGCCGCGGTCACCCTGACCACCGCCGTCTCCCTGGTCACGCTGCCGCTCTGGTTCGCGTTCCTGCAGGGCCTGCCGCTGTTCGCTTGACGTGAAAATCGCGCGCGGTAACTGCCGGCCCTCACCCCTGGCCCCCTCCCGCAAGCGGGAAAGGGGAGATGCTCCCCCGCTTGCGGGCAAGGCAGCCAAGGTCCGGGGACAGATTTGCAATCTGTCCCCGCTGGGGAGCCGTATCTGCTTCCGTGTATTTGCGGGTCCTTCCGTGGCTCTGCCGGCGCGTCAGCTCTCCTCGCCGAAGCGATTGGCGACCAGGTCGCTCAGGGCATCCAGCGCGTCCTCCGCGTCGGGCGCACCTTCGGTCCGGATCTCGACCTCCGTGCCCTGCGCGGCGGCCAGCATCATCACGCCCATGATGCTCTTGCCGTTCACCTCGCGTCCCTGGCGGCTCACCAGCACGTCCGCCTGGTACTGGCTCGCGAGCCCCACGAACTTGGCCGCGGCCCGTGCATGCATGCCGAGCCGGTTAACGATGGGCACTGCGCGCTGCGGCATCCGAACATTCCTGGTCGCAGAGCAGGATGCCGTCGTGCCCGCCGCTGAGCGCCTTGTTCACGAGCTCGCTCAGCGGCAGATCACGATAATTCAGCACCCGCACGAGCATTGGCAGGTTGACGCCGGCGATCACGCGCCGGCTCGAGCCCCGGGCCAGCCGGCTGGCCACGTTCGCCGGTGTCGACCCGAACATGTCGGTCAGGATCAGCACTCCGTCCCCGCTGTCGAGGGCCCCGAGCCGGGTCCGTGCCGCGGATTCGATCGCCTCGGGATCATCGCTCTGCGACATCGGCAGGGCGTCACAGGCCTGCGGCATCTCACCGAGCATGCTGCCGGCCGTCTGCAGCAGCGTCTCTCCGAGGTTCTGGTGGGTGATCAGTAGCAGACCGACCGACATCGCTTCACCCCGCGTCCGTCAGATGATCGTCGAGCTCCCGGTGACGGGTGCTCACGGTAAAATTCCGCATCCCCCGCCAGGCACCGGCGAGCCGGTCGGCGAAGTAGACGGAGCGGTGGCGTCCTCCCGTACAGCCGATGGCCACCGTCAGGTAACTGCGATGGTCCTCCGCGAAGCGCGGAAGCCAGCGCTGCAGATGGGCCTGGATGCTGTCGAACATCTCCCCGACCTCGCGATGGGCCTCCAGGAAGGCCACGACCGGAGTCTCGTGGCCGGTGCGATGCCTGAGCCCCGGCTCGTAGTGCGGGTTGGGCAGGCAGCGCACGTCGAAGACGAAGTCCGCGTCCACCGGGACGCCGTGCTTGAACCCGAAGGACTGGAAGAGGAGCGACAGGTTCCCGGCCTCGTGCGTCGCCAGACGGGCCCGCACCTGCCGGGCAAGATCATGCATGGTCAGATCGCTGCTGTCGATGCTCAGGTCGGCGTTCGCGGCGATCGGCCCGAGCCACTCCCGTTCCAGTGCCAGGCCCTCGACCAGCGGCACGCCTTTGCGCGCCAGCGGGTGCCGGCGTCGCGTGTGGTGATAGCGGCGCAACAGCGCCTGGTCCGACGCGTGCAGGAAGACGACCTCCACCTGCAGCCCCTGTTGGCGCAGTCTCGCCAGATTCTCCGGCAGGCCCTGCAGCGCGTCGCGGCCACTGCGCACGTCCACCCCGACCGCCACCCTGCCATCGTTGCGGTGGCTTCCGGTACGCAGCTCCTGGATCAGGTCGTTCAGCAGGTTCAGGGGCAGATTGTCGACGCAGAAGAAGCCCTCGTCCTCGAGCGTGTGCAGGGCCACCGTCTTGCCCGAGCCGGAGAGGCCGCTGAGCAGCAGCAGCCGCATGGTCAGCCCTGGTTCCCTTGCGCGGCCGCGGGTTCCGACTCCAGACGGTTGCGCAGCCGCGTGCGCAGATCGTCCCCGGCCGCGTATCCCTGCAGCCGCAGCAGATGGGCACGGACCGCCGCCTCGATCATCACCGCGATGTTGCGTCCCGGGGCGACCGGAAGGCTGACGACCGGGATCCTCAGGCCGAGCACATCCTCCTCTCCGCGGCAGCCGTTCATGCGGTCGTCCGGCAGGGTGGTGTGCTGGTCCCAGTCGCGCAGGTCGATGATCAGGCGCAGGTACTTGCCGCGCTTGATCGCGGAATCTCCGTACATCGCCCGGATGTTCAGGACCCCGAGACCGCGCACCTCCAGCAGGTCGCGCAGCAGCGGGGGGCAGGTGCCACGGATGATGTCCGGTGCGATGCGGGCGAACTCCGGGGCATCGTCGGCGATCAGCCGATGGCCGCGGCTCACGAGTTCCAGTGCGACCTCGCTCTTCCCGACGCTGGATTCGCCGCTGATCAGCACGCCGGCCCCGAGGATCTCCATGAAAACGCCGTGGCGGACCACGGAGCGCGCCAGCCGGTGCTGAAGAAAATAGCGCAGCAGTCCGATCAGCTCGTGGCTTCCGATATGCGTGCAGAGGACCGCGGGCAGGGGATTTCCGCACTTCGGCGGCAGGCTCTCGAACGGGCAGGTGCCCTCGGCGAAGACCACGGCCACCGTGCCGGTCGCGGCGAGATCCAGGATCAGGCACTCGTGCTCGGCCGGTTTCAGCGTCTCGATATGGCGGGCCTCGAGATCGCCAATCACCTGGATGCGGTTGGGCCGGATCATGTTGAAGTGACCGGCCATCGGCAGATCGGCGTCGTCTGCCTCGTGCAGGATCCGGTCGTGCGCTTCGGCCTCGCCATGGACGTACACCAGCCCGGTGCGCGGCCCGAGGGCGGCGACCAGCTCGGCGAGACTGAGGCTTTCAGCCATCGCGGAAGGCGGTGCGGGCGGCCAGGTGCAGGGCGGGGGTGTCGGCGCTGCGCCGGAGCGCGGCGATATTGTCGGGCTGGGACAGGACGCGTGCCAGCTGCGCCAGCAGATCCAGGTGTTCGCCGGTGGATTCCTCCGGCACGATCAGCGCGATCAGGATGTCGACCGGTTCATGGTCGATGGCCTCGAAGTCCACACCCTGCTCCAGCCGCAGCACCGCGACTCTGGGGTTGTCGATCTCGGCCATGCGCCCGTGGGGAATGGCCACGCCATGGCCGAGACCGGTGGAGCCGAGCCGCTCCCGTGCCGAGAGGGCATCGAAGATCAGGCTGGCCGAGGGAACGGCGTCACCCCTGGCCAGGAGTTCACCGAGCCGTTCCAGCGCGCGTTTCTTGCTGGTGATGTCGGCGTCCAGGCAAACCCGGTCCTCCCGGACAAGATCGGCAATCTGCATTGCTCAGGCGATTTGCTGTCGGTTGAGCTGCACGCCTTCGGCGCGGTGATGATCCTTTATCTTCTCCTTGTGCTTGATCAGCTGCCGGTCGGTCTTGTCGATCAGGCCGTCGATCGCGGCGTACATGTCCGCGTGCGTCGCATAGGCATGGATGTGGTTGCCGCTGACCTGAAGGTTGGCCTCCGCCTTGTTATGGTTCTTCTCCACCGTGAGCACGACATGGATGTCGATCACCTGGTCGAAGTGCCGTTCCAGGCGACCGAACTTGTCCTGAACGTAGTCACGCAGTGGATCGGTGATGTCGACGTGATGACCGGTCAGATTGATCTGCATACTCAAACTCCTTGCATTGGTGGGCCGCGAGGTTCAGAGCAGCTGCCGGCGTTCGCTGGACGGCGGCAGGTTCATCGCCTCGCGGTATTTGGCCACGGTGCGCCGGGCCACGTTGATGCCTCGGTCGGAGAGGACCTGGGCGAGTCGGGAGTCGCTCATGGGCCGGTTGGGCGGTTCCTCGCTGATCAGTTTGCGGATCATCGCACGGATCGCGGTGGCGGAACATTCACCGCCGTCGCTGGTGCCCACGTGGCTGGAGAAGAAGTACTTGAACTCGAACACGCCGCGCGGGGTATGCATGAATTTCTGGGTCGTCACCCGCGAGATGGTCGATTCGTGCAGGTCCAGCGCCTCGGCAATATCGCGCAGGATCAGCGGCTGCATCGCCACCTCGCCCTTCTCGAGGAATCCGGTCTGCCGGTCCACGATCGCCCGCGCCACGCGCAGCAGGGTCTCGTTGCGGCTGTGCAGGCTCTTCAGGAACCAGCGCGCCTCCTGCAGCTGATTGCGCATGAAGGCGCTGTCGCGCGCATCACTGACCCTCCGGACCATGCCCGCGTAGAGGCTGTTGATCCGGATGCGCGGCGCGATCTCCGGGTTCAGGTCGACCCGCCAGCCCTCGCGGTCCCGGCGCACATAGACGTCCGGGGTCACGTATTCCGGCGCCTGGTCGCTGATCTGGCTGCCGGGCCGCGGATTCAGCGTGCGGACGAGCTCCATCGCGCGCGCGAGGGTCGTCTCGTCCAGCCCGAGTTCCCGCTGGAGCGTGCGGAAGTCATGCCTGCCGAGACTCTCCATTCCCGCATCGATCACCCGAAGGGCGGTGTCGCGCAGCGGCGTGCCCTCCGGCAGCACGCGCAGCTGGAGCAACAGACACTCGCGTAGATCGCGCGCACCGACGCCGACCGGATCGCACTGCTGGATCCAGTGCAGGACCGCCTCGATTTCGTCGAGGCCGACGGTCTCCTCGCCCCCAAGGATTTCCTGAAGGGTCTCGAGGTCGGTCTCGAGGTAGCCGTCCGCGTTGATGCTGTCGATCAGCGTCGCCCCGATGTGCCGGTCCTGTTCGTTCAGCGGGCCCAGGTGCAGCTGCCACAGCAGGTGCTCGTGCAGGCCACCCTCGCTGCCCGCCTGGTTCTCGAAGGGGTCGCGGTCATCGACCCCGACGCCCTGCGAGCCCGGGCCCTGGGCGTACGGCTCGTCACCCCAGTCCTCGGCGGATGCCTCCGTGTCCGGGCTGTTGTCGGCGGGTTCCGCTTCCGGCTGGGCCTCGGCTGGCTCACCGGACGCCTCTTCGGGGGGCGTGTCCTCGGCGAGCTCGAGCATCGGATTGCTCTCGAGCGCCTGCTGCACTTCCAGCTGCAGTTCGATCGTCGACAGCTGCAGGAGGCGGATGGCCTGCTGCAGCTGCGGGGTCATGGTCAGGTGCTGACCGAGCTGCAGATTGAGCGAAGACTTCAGCATGCGGCGGGCAGGGACGCGAAATGATTCATCATGACTTCATGTTACTGCCTGTGCCCGGTTTTTTGCAGCCTTTTGGTGCAGGGCCACGGCGCGCGGCCGGAGGCGGGCCGCCCCTGCCGGGGGCTACGGCGCGGATGGCATGCATCAGAGACGGAAATGCTCACCGAGATAAACCGTCCGCACGCGCTGGTCGGCGAGCAGCTCGGGTGGCGTCCCCTCGCTGAGCAGGCGGCCCTCGCTGAGGATGTAGGCCCGGTCACAGATGCCCAGTGTCTCGCGCACGTTGTGGTCCGAGATCAGCACCCCGATGCCCCGTTGTTTCAGGTGGGCGATCACCTCCTGAATCTCCACCACCGAGATCGGGTCCACGCCCGCGAACGGTTCGTCGAGGCAGACGAACTGCGGGTTGCCCGCCAGCGCGCGGGCAATCTCGGCGCGCCGCCGCTCGCCGCCGGACAGCGCGATCCCCGCGCTGTCGCGCACCGTATTCAGCTGGAATTCCTCGATCAGTGCGTCCCCGATCTCCCGGCGTCCGGCCGCATCGAGGTCCCGGCGCAACTCGAGCACGGCCTGCAGGTTCTGCCAGACCGTCAGACGGCGGAAGATCGATGCCTCCTGGGGCAGGTAACCGATTCCGAGTCGCGCGCGCAGATGGACCGGCGCGCGCGTGAGCTCGCGGCCGGCCAGCATGATGCGGCCCGCGTCCGCCTGTATCAGTCCCACCAGGATGTAGAAGCAGGTGGTCTTGCCGGCACCGTTCGGTCCCAGCAGACCGACCACCTCGCCCCGGGCGACGTCGACGTCGGCCCCGTCCAGCACCGTGCGCGTGCCGTAGCGTTTGGTCAGCGCGATGCCCACCAGACGATCATCCGGGGCCGGCTCCGCGCGGGCCGTGCCGCTGGGATCCGCGGCGGCCGTCATTCGGCTTCCGGCTGGATGGTGATCCGGACGCGCTCTTCCGGCGTGCCTTCGATGCGGATGACATCCTGTGCGAGGTCGTAACGGATCCGCTCGCCGCGTGCGTCCTCCGTCAAGGTCTGCACCCGCGCCTCGCCCAGCAGCACCAGCACCTCGTCTTCGAGGTGATATTCCATCTCCAGGGATGTCGCGACCCGCGGCTGGTTGTCGGCGTCGGGCGCCTCTGCGCGCACCGGCTTGCCCTGGGCCTCCATTCGGGTCGGGCGCCGGTCCGGAGCGTGGATCACGATACGGTCCGCCCACAGCGTCATGTCACCGTGGGTGACGACGACGTCGCCGGTGTAGGTGCCGATTCCGCGCCGTTCGTCCATCTCGGCGCTGTCGGCGGTGATCTGCACCGGCAGCGTCGGCGTCTGGGCGGCGAGGATCGCAGGCAGGCAGGCCAGAAGCAGGCCACGCAGCGCGCCGGCGGCGATGCGCAGCGGCAATGTCCGTTGGTTCATTGCGGATCTTCCTCTGTCTCCTGAGGAGCATAGACGGTCTCGACCTCGTTCCGGAGCTCGATGATGTCGGCCTGCACGTCGGCATGCATCCCGATGCCGGTCATGAACAGCCCGGGGCGGAGCACCGTCGCCCGAGCGTTGGTCATCACCTCGCGGGTTCCGGTCAGGATGGTCACGTCCGCCGTTTCGATCTCGGTCCGCGGGTTCGCTGGCCCGGGCAACTGGACGCCCTCGGTGATCCCGACCGTTTCCAGCCGCTCTTCCGCCGGATCATGCACCGCCGCCGGCGCGGTCCAGATCCAGTCCACGCGGCCCTCGGTCAGCAGCTCCAGCCGGGGCTCCTGCGCACGCTGGATTCCAAGGTCCTGGAACTGCTGCATGCGCTCCCCCTTCAGCACATGCGTGACTGTGCCCTCCGCGTCGGTGATGCGCAGCGTGAACCCGAGGATGTCGAACTGGGGGTCCGGTTCCACGGCCGCAGGCGACGCTGGAACGGCTGCCGCCGCGACTGCCAGAAGCAGTGCAGCGGCGCGCACCGGGCCGCGCGTCCGGGGTGCCGGAAGCGGTCGGCGGCCGCCGTTACGTGTCGAGATAGGCACGGAGGATGTCCTCCAGCCGGCCCTGCGCGGCGAGCAGGGTCTCGCAGACCTCGCGGACGGCACCGCGGCCGCCCCGCTCGCAGGTGTGCCAGTCGGCGTGTTCGAGGACCAGCGGGTGCGCATCGGCGACCGCGATGCCGAGCGCAACCCGGCGCATGGCGGGCAGATCGACGACGTCGTCTCCGACGAAGGCGCTCTGTTCCGGTCCAAAACCGGTCTGTCCGAGGAGTTCCTCGAGCGCCTCGCCCTTGTCCCGGCGTCCCTGCAGCAGGTGCCTTACTCCGAGATCGCGCATGCGGTGCAGCACCACCTCGGAGTTGCGTCCGGTCAGGATTGCCAGCTCCAGACCGCCCTGCTGGGCCATCCGGATGCCGTGGCCGTCGCGGCTGTGAAAGGCCTTGTACTGTTCTCCGCCGTCCCCGAGAAACAGGCTGCCATCGGTCAGCACTCCGTCCACGTCGAGGATCAGGAGGCGGATCTGCCGTTGCCGTTGCAGCAGGATTCCGGACTCCAGCGGCATCAGGCCACCCCGGCCCGGAGCAGATCGTGCATGTTCAGTGCGCCGACCAGGTGCAACGCGTCGTCCACGATCGGCAGGGCGTTGATCCGGCGGCTCTCCATCAGCTCGAGGGCCTCGACCGCGAGCCACTGTGCCCGTCCGGTGAAACCGTCCCGGGTCATGGCCTCACCGATGGTCAGGCGGTGCAGGTCCAGGCCACGGTCGAGCGTGCGGCGCAGGTCGCCATCGGTGAAGACGCCTTCCACCCGACCCGAGTCGTCGCAGACGACCACCATGCCCAGCCCCTTGCGCGAGATCTCGAGCAGGGCATCGCGAAGCAGGGCGGTGGCATGAATGCAGGGCACCGCGTCTCCGGTGCGCATGATGTCGCCGACGTGGATCAGCAGCCGTCGCCCCAGCCGGCCGCCCGGGTGCGAGCGGGCGAAATCGTTCGCGGTGAATCCCCTCGCGTCGAGGACCGCCACCGCCAGCGCGTCACCCATCACCAGTGCCGCGGTGGTGCTCGAAGTGGGCGCCAGGCCGAGCGGACAGGCCTCCCGGGCCACACTGACGTCCAGGTGCACCGTGGCCTCGCGCGCCAGACGCGATCCCGGGTTGCCGGTCAGCGCGATCAGCGGCACCCCCAGGCGGCGGATGATCGGAAGGATGAGCAGCAGTTCGTCCGTCTCGCCGGAGTTGGACAGCGCGATCACGGTGTCGTCCCGGGTGATCATTCCCAGGTCGCCGTGGCTCGCCTCGCCGGGATGGACGAAGAATGCCGGCGTGCCGGTGGAGGCCAGCGTCGCCGCGAACTTGCCGCCGATGTGCCCGGACTTGCCCATGCCGGTCACCACCACGCGCCCGCGGCAATCCAGCACATGCTCGCAGGCGCGGAGGAAATCTGCGTCGACCCGATGCGCCAGGGCGCCGATCGCCTCGGCCTCGGTCGCGATCACCGCCAGCGCGAGATTGCGGGTGTTTTCGGAATCCAGGTGCGTGCGGGGAGCGTCCATCAGTCGGTGTCCGGGCCGGTCATGCGGTGATAATCCCGTATCGGCATCCCGTTTTCCAGCGTCCCGGCCATTGCAGGCTTTCCGCCACGGGGTCGAGCCGCTAGCATCCGCGGAGAACCAACGCCCGGAGATTGCCTGATGTCAGCGGAAGCCCCCCACGGCGGATTGCGCGTGGCTGCGGTGGAGGACGATGAGAACCCCGCCTGGCGGTCGTTTTACCCGGAGGATCTGCCCGCCGACTGGAGGCTTGCCTATTACGCCCACTTCTGGCCAGACCTGCTGTCACCGGTCGACCATTGGCCGAGCTGGGCCGCGGATGACTGCCGGCTGCAGGAGGTGCCTGAGGAACTGCGCCTGTACCTGGAGGTCCCGGCGCGCGCCGGCGCCGACTGTCTCCGGGTTGCGGCTCGGCTCGGGGAGCGCCTCGGCGGTTTCCTGTTCCCGGACGCGGCCGCCGAGGCCCCGTTGTCACTGGAACCGGCAAAGGTCTTCCGCCGGGTGGAGGACCCGGTGGTTGCCGGTGTGAGGTCCGCGCAGGCCTGGACGAACGGGCTCGAGACGGTACTGGTGCTGGAACCGGAGACCGGACTGGACCCGCGGCAGTGGCGGGCCCTGCTGGAATCGCTGCATGCCGCCGCGACGCCGGGTCGCGACACCCTGGCCTTCCTGCGCAGCGGCCCGCGAGAACTCGAGCAGGCGCAGACCATTCTTCGGCTCGGCGGTCTCGACTGGAAACGGGACTGAGGCATGCCCCCGGCTCCGGACCGGACGGCCCACAGGTTGACGGCGGGCCGGGGCGCTCTCAGACTGAGCCGCTGGATTTTCACAAGGATGGTTGCAAGGTGAACGATGCCCGGGGCGACGATACGCCGCACGTGGTGGTCGAAGACCTCGTGTTCCGGCGCGGGCGAAAGGTCGTCTTCGACGGCCTGTCCATGACGGTTCCGCGCGGTCGCGTGACCACCGTGATGGGTCCCAGCGGTACCGGCAAGACAACGCTGCTTCGCCTGATCGGGGGGCAGCTGCGCCCCGAGAGCGGCCGGATCTGGGTGGACGGGGAAGAGGTGGCACGGCTGTCGACCCGCCGCCTGTACGCGCTGCGCAAGCGCATGGGAATGCTGTTCCAGACCGGCGCGCTGCTGACCGACATGAACGTGTTCGAGAACGTCGCCTTTCCGCTGCGCGAGCACACGGACCTGCCGGAGGAACTGATCCGCAACCTGGTGTTGATGAAGCTCGAGGCGGTGGGACTGCGCGCGGCGCGTGACCTGAGTCCGGCCGAGCTCTCGGGAGGCATGGCGCGGCGCGTCGCGCTGGCCCGGGCCATCGCGCTGGACCCCGACATGATCCTCTACGACGAGCCCTTCGCCGGTCTGGATCCGATCACGATGGGCCAGATCGTGACGCTGATACGGCGCACCAACAGCACCCTGGGTCTGACCAGCGTGCTGGTCACCCACGACGTGGCCGAGGCGATGGAGATCTCGGATCATGTCGTGCTGATCGCGGAGGGACGCGTGATGGACGCCGGAACCGTGGACCAGGTGCGCGCGGGGGCCTCGCAGTGGAGTGAGCAGTTCCTCGACGGCCGCCCGGACGGGCCGGTGCCCTTCCACTATCCCGGCGACAGCTACCGCGACGATCTGATGCGCGAGCGCGAATCCGGACATGGGTGACTTCCTCGCGAATCTGGGGCGTTCCGGCCTGAACTGGCTGTCGCTGCTCGGGCGCGCGTCGATCTTCCTCTTCCGGGTCCTGCGCTCCCAGGACGCGGTCGTGCGCAGGTATCGGCTGACGCTGGCCGAGATTCATTCCGTCGGCGTGCGATCGCTGCTGATCATCGTGGTTTCGGGCCTCTTCGTCGGCATGGTGCTCGCCTACCAGGGGTACATCACGCTGGTCAATTTTGGCGCGGCCGAGGCCCTCGGTGGCGCGGTGGCCCTGTCGCTGGTCCGGGAACTGGGTCCCGTGGTCACCGCGCTCCTGTTCGCGGGTCGCGCGGGCTCCGCCCTGACCGCCGAGATCGGCCTGATGAAGACCACCGAGCAGCTCTCGGCGATGGAGATGATGGCGGTCGATCCCTACCGTCGGGTGTTCGCGCCGCGATTCTTTGCCGGATTCCTGTCCCTGCCGCTGCTGGCAGCGATGTTCAGCGCGGTGGGCGTGATCGGGGGGTATCTGGTGGGGGTGGGACTGCTGGGTGTGGACAGCGGATCCTACTTTTCGCAGATGCAGTCGGTGACGGACTGGCGCGAGGACGTGCTCTCCGGCGTGATCAAGAGCATCGTGTTCGGCTTCGTGGTCACGTGGATCGCGATCTTCCAGGGCTTCGACGCCGAGCCGACCTCCGAGGGGATCTCGCTCGCCACCACCCAGACCGTGGTGATGTCGGCGCTGGCGGTACTCGGACTCGACTTCGCCCTGACGGGACTGATGTTTACCTGACCGGCCGCCGCGACGCGGCCACGTCATCAGGAGGAAACGCAATGAAGCTGCGCTATCTGGAAATCTCGGTGGGCCTGTTCGTGCTGCTGGGCATCGCGGCGCTGTTCTACCTGGCGATCCAGGTCAGCAACATCGGAGAGTATCGGGACGCTGACACCTACGAGGTGATCGCCTACTTCGATCACATCGGCGGCCTGAAGGTGCGCTCCCCGGTGACGGTCTCGGGCGTGCGCATCGGCCGCGTGTCGGCGATCGCCTACGATGCCGAGCGTTTCCAGGCGCGCGTGGCCCTGGCCATCCAGTCCGGACAGGACTACCTTCCCGCGGATACGCAGGCCAGCATCTTCACCGCCGGGCTGCTCGGCGAGCAGTACGTCGCGCTGGAGCCCGGGGGGGACTTCGAGGTGCTGGCGGATGGTGACGAGGTCCTGTTGACGCAGTCGGCACTGGTGCTGGAGAACATGATCGGCCGTGTGCTGACCGACCTCTCGAGTGATTGAACGGCCGGACCAGGCCGGCGGTCCGAGGATGACGATGGAGGCGAAATGGAAATGAGAAAACGACTGCACGCCGCGCTGGCGGGCATGCTGCTCCTGTTCGCGTGCGCCCTCGGCGCGTCGCCCCTGCAGGCCGCGGAGTCCACGCAACTCGTCGAGGAGGCGATCAACCGTGTTCTCGACACGCTCAGGTCCAACGAGGCCCGGGCACAGGAGGACCCCGATTTCGTGCTGGAGGTGATCGAGGACGAGATCCTGCCGCTGGTGGACGTCGACGGTATGGCCCGGCTGATCCTCGCCCGCCACTGGCGCGATGCCAGCCCCGAACAGCGCCGCCGCTTCATCGAGGCCTTCCGGAGCACCCTGCTCAACGCCTACGGCGTGCGGCTGGCTGATTATCTGGACCGGCGCGTGATGGTGATTCCGCGGCGGTCCCGACAGGATGACCGGATGGCGGTGGTCGCCACCGAGATCGAGGGCGGCAGCGGCCAGCCGAACATCGTCGTGAACTACCGGCTGCGTCCGGTGGGCGGCGAATGGAGGGTCTTCGACGTCGAGGCGGAGGGCCTGAGCTTCGTGGGCAACTTCCGCTCGACCTTCAACACCGAGATCCGCCGCGATGGTCTGGACGCCCTGATCGTGCGCCTCGAGGAGGGCGACCGCTCGTTGATCGAGGAGGCCGTTCCGGAAGGCAACGAAGACCGTGGCTGAACCCTCGCTGGCGCTCGACGGGAGCGTGCTGCGGCTGTCCGGTCCCGTCACCCTGAACACCGTCGCCCCGCTGCTGTCGCGGGGTCGCCGGTTGCTGGCCCGGCTGCCGGAGGCGGGCACGCTCGACCTCTCGGGTGTCACGCGGATCGACAGTGCCGGTGCCGCGATGCTGGTCGAGTTCTGGCGCCACCGCGAACGCTCGGGCGCGAGTCTCCGGTTGGCGGCGATACCGGCGGACCTGCAGCCGCTCCTGCAGCTCTACGCGCTCGAGCCGGTGTTCGGCGTGGCAGCCTCGGACTGATCCGCAACCGGGCCGGATGGGCGGCCACCGATGCTTTCGGTTATGATCGCCGGTTTTCGAACGCCGCGGTACCCGCGAGGGCCCTTCCGAGTCTCAGATGGACAAACTGATCGTCAGTGGTGGCCGCCCGCTGGAGGGGCAGGTCCGGATATCCGGTGCGAAGAACGCGGTGCTGCCGATTCTGGCGGGAACGCTGCTCGCGGATGGTCCGGTGGTCGTCGGGAACGTGCCGCACCTGCAGGACGTCACCACGACCATGGAGCTGCTCGGCCGTATGGGCGTGACGCTCACCGTGGACGAGCGCATGCGGATCGAGGTCGACCCGACCACGCTGACCGAATGCGTGGCGCCCTACGATCTGGTGAAGACCATGCGCGCCTCGATCCTGGTGCTGGGGCCACTGCTGGCGCGGTTCGGACAGGCCGATGTCTCGCTGCCGGGGGGCTGTGCGATCGGCAGCCGTCCGGTGAACCTGCACCTGAAGGGCCTGGAAGCGATGGGTGCGCAGATCGAGGTCGAGGCCGGGTACATCCATGCCCGGGCCGACCGACTGCAGGGCGCCCGCATCGTCTTTGATCAGGTGACGGTCACCGGCACCGAGAACCTGCTGATGGCGGCGACGCTCGCCGATGGCGAGAGCGTGATCGAGAACGCCGCCCGCGAACCCGAGGTGGTCGACCTTGCCTGCTTCCTGGCGCGCATGGGCGCGAGGATCCAGGGTGCGGGGACAGACACCATCCGCGTGACCGGGGTGGAGCGGCTGACGGGCTGCGAATACGAGGTGATGCCGGACCGGATCGAGACGGGCACCTTCCTGGTGGCGGCCGCCGTGACCCGGGGCCACGTGCGCACGCGCAACACCCGGCCGGAGCTCCTGGACGCGGTGCTGCTGAAGCTGGCCGAGGCCGGCGCCCGGATCGATTCAGGCCCCGACTGGATCGAGGCGGACATGCGCGGGCGCCGGCCGAGGTGCGTGAACCTGCGCACCGCTCCGTTCCCGGCCTTTCCGACCGACATGCAGGCGCAGATGATGACGCTGAACGCGGCGGGCTCCGGGACCGGATCGGTGATCGAGACGGTGTTCGAGAACCGGTTCATGCACGCCCAGGAATTGCAGCGCATGGGCGCGGACATCCGTATCGAGGGGAACACCGCGATCGTCGCCGGTGTCGAGCAGTTGCGCGGGGCTCCGGTAATGGCCACCGACCTGCGCGCGTCCGCCAGTCTGATCCTTGCGGGACTGGTGGCGGAGGGCGAGACCGCGGTGGACCGCATCTACCACATCGACCGGGGATACGAATGCATCGAGGAGAAGCTGCGGCAGATCGGTGCGACGATCCGCAGGGAGCCCAGCCGGTGAACGCCGCGGAGGCCATGACCATCGCGCTGTCGAAGGGGCGCATCCTGGAGGAGACGCTGCCGCTGCTGGAACGTGCGGGGATCGTGCCGCTGGAGGATCCGGCGAAGACGCGCAGGCTGATCATCGGCACCAGCCGTCCCGACGTGAACATCGTCGTGGTGCGCGCCACCGACGTGCCGACCTACGTCCAGTACGGCGCGGCCGCGGTCGGCGTTGCCGGGAAGGACGTGCTGATGGAACATGGAGCGACCGGTCTGTACGAGCCGCTGGACCTCGGCATCGCACGCTGCCGCCTGATGCTCGCGGGCCGGCCGGGACACGCGGCCAGCGCCCGGCACCTGCGCATCGCGACCAAGTTCGTGAACGTCACCCAGCGCCACTTCGCGGCCCAGGGGCGGCAGGTCGAGATCATCAAGCTGTACGGATCGATGGAACTGGCGCCGCTGGTCGGGCTGGCCGACTATATCGTCGACCTGGTCGACACCGGCAACACCCTGAAGGCCAACGGCCTCGAGCCGCTGGAGCTGATCGCCCGAATCAGTTCCCGGCTGGTGGTCAACAAGGCTGCGATGAAGATGCAGCATGCACGCATTCAACAGCTGATCGAGGGCCTGCAACCCGCCCTGACGCCGGCCTCCTGAGGCCACTGGATTCACGATGAGCCACGCCACCGACGATCTGCGAATCAAGTCCATCGACGAGGTCTCCCCTCCGGACGCCGTGCGCGGGGAGCTGCCGCTGACCGACGCGGCCGCCGACACGGTCTACAGCGCCCGGGCCGCGATCCACCGCATCCTGCATGGCGAGGACGACCGTCTGCTGGTGGTCGTCGGACCCTGCTCGATCCACGATGTCGATGCGGCGCTGGAGTACGCCGGGCGGCTGGGCGCGCTGCGCGAGGAGTTCGGCGACGCCCTCGAGGTGGTGATGCGCGTCTATTTCGAGAAGCCGCGCACCACCGTGGGCTGGAAGGGGCTGATCAACGATCCCGACCTGGATGGCAGCTTCCAGATCAACCGGGGGCTGCGCATCGCGCGCGGCCTGCTGCGCGACCTGGCCGAGCGCGGCATGCCCGCGGCCACCGAGTTCCTTGATCTGATCAGCCCGCAGTACATCGCCGACCTGGTGTCATGGGGCGCGATCGGGGCCCGGACCACCGAGAGTCAGGTGCACCGCGAGCTGGCGTCGGGACTGTCGTGCCCGGTAGGCTTCAAGAACTCGACCGACGGCAGTCTGCAGATCGCGATCGACGCGATCCGCTCCGCGTCGAGGCCTCACCACTTCCTGTCCATGACCAAGGCGGGGCGTTCGGCGATCTTCTCCACCGCCGGCAACGAGGATTGCCACATCATCCTGCGCGGCGGACGTCAGCCCAACTACGATGCGCAGAGCATCGCCCGGGCCTGCGGTCAGCTGCAGGCGGCCGATCTGCCGGAGACGGTGATGGTGGATTGCAGCCACGCCAACAGCCGCAAGGATCCGGCGCGACAGGTCGATGTGGTGCGCACGATCGCGGACCAGGTCGGTGACGGGGACCGGCGCATCATCGGCGCGATGCTCGAGAGTCACCTGCAGCCCGGCCGGCAGGACATCGTCGCGGGCAGGCCGCTGGTCTACGGGCAGAGCATCACCGATGCCTGCATGGGCTGGGATGATTCCGAGGCGGCGCTGCGCGTGCTGGCCACCGCCGCGCGCCGGCGCCGCGAGTCCGGATAACACGGTCTGGTCATCACCAATGCGCCGGCGCTGGAGAAGGCCATGCCGAATACAACGCGACGGGCCAACCGTGCGCGCGCGAACAGGACGGTCTGCGGAGTCTTCGTGATCACCGGGTAAAACGAAGACCGCGCGGAGCGCCATCATCGTGGAACTCCGGACGGCCATCGGGCCGTTCGTCCGACAGTGACGGGAGTCAGCAGCCATGCCTGAGATCAAGCGCCTCGACAGCCGGGACGAGCGGTTCTGGAGCGAACTGGACCGCCTGCTGGCGTGGGAGTCGGTGGCCGACCACGGGGTCCGTGCCATCGTGGACGAGATCCTGGAAGCGGTGCGCAGAGAGGGCGACGCCGCCTTGCTCCGCTACACGGAACGCTTCGATCGCCTGCACCTGGCCAGTGCCGGCGAGCTGGAGGTCCCGCCGGAACGGCTGCGCCAGGCGCTGGAGCGCATCCCGGCCGTCCAGCGCGATGCCCTGGAGCAGGCCGCCGGGCGCATCCGCCGCTATGCGGAACAACAGCGCATGCAGGACTGGGTGATCGAGGAGCCGGACGGCACGCTGCTCGGGCAGCGCGTGACGCCGCTCGACTCCGTCGGTCTGTACGTACCCGGAGGCAAGGCGGCCTACCCCTCCTCGGTGCTGATGAACGCGATTCCGGCGAAGGTTGCCGGCGTGCCCCTGCTGGCGATGGTGGTTCCGGCGCCGGATGGCGAGCTGAACGACATGGTGCTGGCGGCCGCGGCCATTGCCGGCGTGAATCGTGTGTTCACCCTCGGTGGGGCGCAGGCGGTGGCGGCGCTGGCCTACGGCACGCAGACGGTTCCGGCGGTGGACAAGATCGTCGGGCCGGGGAACATCTTCGTCGCCGCCGCCAAGCGCGAGGTCTTCGGAACCGTCGGCATCGACATGATCGCGGGCCCCTCGGAGATCCTGGTGGTCTGCGACGGGCAGACCGATCCCGACTGGATCGCCGCGGACCTCTTCTCGCAGGCCGAGCACGACGAGCAGGCCCAGTCCATCCTGCTCTCCCCGGACGCGGGTTTCCTCGACCGGGTCGCCGCGGCGATGGACCGGCTGCTGCAGGAGATGCCGCGTGAGGAGATCATCCGGGCCAGCCTCGGTGATCGGGGTGCGCTGATCCGGGTCCGCGATCTGAACGAGGCGATCCGCGTGGCCAATCACATCGCTCCCGAACACCTCGAGCTCTCGGTCGCCGATCCCCGGGCGCTGCTCGACGCCGGGCTGCGCCATGCCGGTGCGGTCTTCATGGGGCGTTACACCTGCGAGGCCGTGGGCGACTACTGCGCCGGGCCGAACCATGTGCTGCCGACCTCGCGCACCGCGCGCTTCTCGTCGCCGCTGGGTGTCTATGACTTCCAGAAGCGTTCCAGCATCATCCAGTGTTCGCCGGAAGGGGCCGCGGAACTGGGGCGCACGGCCTCGGTGCTCGCGCGGGGCGAGGGCCTGATCGCCCACGCCCGTTCGGCCGAGATGCGTGGTGAATAGCGCGTCGTCGGCAGCAGCGGAAGGACCCGCATGACCCGTCCGTCTGAACTGATGCGTCCCGAGGTGCTGGAGCGTGCCGCCTACGCGGTCGCGGATGCCGCCGGACTGATCAAGCTCGACGCGATGGAGAATCCCTTCCCCTGGCCCGGCGAACTCGAGGCGGCGTGGCTCGAGGCCCTGCGCGGGGTGGAGCTGAACCGCTACCCCGACCCGGGAGGGCGGGAGACGACCGCGGCCCTGCGCGCCGCGCACGGGGTGCCCGTGGAGGCCGGGTGCCTGCTCGGCAACGGTTCCGATGAGCTGATCCAGATCCTGATCACGGCCGTGCAGGGCAGTGGCCGACCGGTCGTCTCGCCAGTGCCCACCTTCGTGATGTACGAGGTGCTCGCGCGTGCGGCCGGCGTTCCCTTCATCGGTGTGCCGCTCGCGCCGGACTTCGACCTCGACCTGCCGGCGCTGCTGCGGGTGCTGGAGCGGGAACGGCCGGCGCTGCTGTTTCTCGCGTTTCCGAACAACCCGACGGGTCGCCTGTACGATCCCGCAATGGTCGCCGAACTGGTGGCGGCCAACCCGGGCGTCACGGTGATCGACGAGGCCTACGCCCCCTTCGCCAGTCACAGCTTCCTGCCCCGGGCCGGCACGCCCCCGGGCCTGATGGTGATGCGCACGCTGTCGAAGCTCGGGCTCGCGGGGCTGCGGCTCGGGTACCTGGCGGCTTCCGCGGACTGGGTCGATGCGCTGGACCGACTGCGCCTGCCCTACAACGTGAACACGCTGACCCAGCGCTCGATCCTGTTCGCGCTCGAGCACGGGGGCAGGCTGGAACGACAGGCCGGGCTGCTGCGCCAGGAGCGCACCAGGGTTGCGACGGCACTCGGGGCGCTTCCGGGCGTGCGCCGGGTGGTGCCGAGCGAGGCCAATTTCATCCTCTTCGAGGTCCCGTCCGGGCAGGGACGCGCGGCCTTCGAGTCCCTGCTGGCTTCGGGCATCCTGATCAAGGACGTGGGGCGCGGTGGCGGGGTGCTCGCCGATCATCTGCGGGTCACGGTGGGAGCCCCGGCGGAGAACGATGCCTTCCTCGCGGCGCTCGCCAGCGCCCTCCCGAATCCCGCCTGAACCGCTGCCGGACGCAGATCAGACCGGGCGCTGATCCACAGTGGCCTCGAGTTGCAGTGTCTCTCCTTCGCGCAGCGCCTCGATGCCGATCTTCTCGCCAGGGCGCTTGCGGGCGATCGCGTTGAGGGCCTCGCGCGCATTGTCCACGCGCTGATCGTCCAGGCGGACGACCACGTCTCCCGGCTGCAGGCCGGCCCGCGCGGCCGGTCCGCCTTTGAGGATGCCGGCAATCAGGACGCCACGGGGACGTTCCAGTCCGAAGGACTCGGCCAGGGCACGGTCCATCGCCTGCACCTCGATACCCAGCCAGCCGCGCGTCACGTAGCCCTTTTCGATGATCTCTGTCATCACCTCGCGCGCCAGGTCCACCGGGATCGCGAAACCGATGCCGTGAGATCCGCCCGAGCGGGTGAAGATCGCCGTATTGATGCCCACCAGCTCACCGAGTGCGTTGATCAGCGCACCGCCGGAGTTCCCGGGGTTGATGGCCGCGTCCGTCTGGATGAAGTCCTCGAAGAGGTTGATCCCCAGCTCGGTCCGGTCCGTGGCGCTGACGATGCCCTTGGTGACGGTCTGGCCCACACCGAAGGGATTGCCGATCGCCAGTACGACGTCCCCGACCTCCAGGTTCCGGGACTGTCCGACGGTGGCCGCGGTGATCTCCGTGGCAGCGATGCGCAGGACCGCGAGGTCGGTCTCCGTGTCGATGCCGATGATCGCAGCGGGGTGCGCGTCTCCGTTCGCGAGCACCACGGCGATGGCCTCGGCCTGCTCGATCACGTGATGGTTGGTGAGGATGTGCCCGTTCGGCGTCATGATCACGCCCGAGCCGAGGCTGGCCTGCTCGCGGTCCCGGGGTCCGTGAGGCATCTCCGGGAAGAAGGGGTCCGCTTCGGGTTCGTCGGTGAGTGGATGCGGCACCTCCACCATGCGGGAGGTCATGATGTTCACCACCGCCGGTGCGGCCCGGGCCACCGCGGGCGCATAGGAGACCGGACCCTGCAGGGTTTGCCGCGGCTCCTCCGGCGGCGGCCCGGCAGCGGTACCGCTGCGGTCGCCGTCGAGCAGTGCGGGGAAGAGCAGTGCAATGACCACCGCGACCGCGATGCCGGCCAGGGTCGCTTGCAGCAGGAAACGCGAAAGCTTCACCATGATGCCGATATATTACTGTCAATCTCTCTCGAGTGCCCGTGCGCCTGCTGTTCCCGGGCACATCAGCGCCTGATCCGCGAGGTCCCCTGATGCCGGCCACCATCGCCCGTGACACCCTTCTCGAAGCGCTTGACCGGATACTGGAGCCGGAGCGCTTCGAGGATTACTGCCCCAATGGGCTGCAGGTCGAGGGGCGCCCGGAGATCCGGCGCATCATCAGCGGCGTGACCGCCTCGCATGCGCTGATTCGCGCCGCGGCGGAGCAGGAAGCCGACCTGATCCTGGTGCATCACGGATATTTCTGGCGCGGCGAGCCGCAGCCCGTGGTGGGCATGAAGCGGCGCCGGCTGCAGGCGCTCCTGCAGCATGACATCAATCTCGTTGCCTACCACCTGCCGCTGGACGCGCACCCGGAACTCGGCAACAACGCGCAGCTCGGGCTCGAACTGGGCCTGGTGCCGGAGGGATCATTGCGCCCGGACGGCATCGGACTGGTCGGCCGGCTTCCGGAGCCATGCCCGCCGGAACAGCTTGCCATCCGGATCGGCGCAGTCCTCGGACGCCAGCCGACCTGGGTTCAGGGGGGTGCGCACCCCGTGCGCCGCCTGGCCTGGTGCACCGGAGGGGCGCAGTCCATGCTCGCGACCGCCGCCGGGCATGGGGTCGATGCCTTCATCAGCGGCGAGATCTCCGAGCAGACAACCCACGAGGCCCGGGAACTCGGCGTGCACTACTTTGCCGCCGGTCATCACGCAACGGAGCGCTACGGACCCCGGGCCCTCGGCGCCTGGTGCGCCGAACGCTTCGGAGTCGACCACCGCTTCATCGATATACCCAACCCGGCCTGAGCCATCCGAACCGGCATTCAGCGACCGGGTCACAGTCCCTGTGGCCGTTCCCTGGCGCCACGGGCTTGTCCCCACCGGCACGCGGGTTGACCCCATTAGCGTTTTAGGGAATTCTATTTGATTACATCGGCCCCGAAGAGGGCGCCACGATGGCGCGCAGGCCTGATCGCCGGCTTTGCCGGACGCCGCCGAGCCACCGCCAGCGTGAACGCACCGGAAACAGCAGCTGGAGAGAGCGAAGATGGCAAACCAAGGCGTGAATCGAGGTCGCCGCAGGTTCCTTGTGGCAGCGACCTCGGTGGTGGGTGGTGCGGGCGTCGTGGCCCTGGCGACACCCCTCCTGGTGTCGTGGAAACCCAGCGCCCGTGCGCAGGCGGCCGGTGCTCCTGTCGAAGTCAATGTCGCCGAGATCGAGCCGGGGCAGCGCATCAGCGTGGCCTGGCGCGGCCGCCCGATCTGGGTGGTCCGACGCACGCCGGAGATGCTGGAGCTGCTCCCCGAGATCCGCGACCGGCTGCGCGATCCGGACTCCGAGGTGGTCACCCAGCAGCCCGACTACGCCCGCAACCCGCACCGCTCGATCCAGCCCGAGATCCTGGTACTGATCGGCATCTGCACGCACCTTGGCTGCTCGCCCGCCTTCCGCCCCGAGATCGGGGTGGCGGACATCGGTGAGGACTGGCCGGGTGGCTGGCTCTGCGCTTGCCACGGGTCGCGGTTCGACATGGCGGGACGGGTCTACCGGAACGTGCCTGCGGCGCTGAACCTCGAGGTACCCCCGTACCGCTTCGTGAATGATGACCTGATCATCGTGGGTGAACACGCCGATGGAGGCACCGCATAATGGCAGGCAATTCCGCTGACAAGATCCAGGGTGGGCTGCTGGGCTGGGTGGATGCCCGCTTTCCGTTGTCACAGCTCTGGAACGAACACCTCGCGCGGTACTACGCGCCGAAGAACTTCAATTTCTGGTACTACTTCGGGTCGCTCGCGCTGCTGGTGCTCGTGATCCAGATCGTTACCGGCATCTTCCTGACCATGTTCTACAAGCCGGATGCGGCGCTTGCCTTTGCCTCCGTCGAGTACATCATGCGGGACGTCGAGTGGGGCTGGCTGATCCGCTACATGCACTCCACCGGTGCCTCATTCTTCTTCATCGTCGTCTATCTGCACATGTTCCGGGCGCTGCTGTACGGCTCCTACAAGAAGCCCCGGGAGCTGATCTGGGTCTTCGGTGTACTGATCTACGTGGTGCTGATGGCCGAGGCCTTCATGGGCTATCTGCTGCCCTGGGGCCAGATGTCCTACTGGGGGGCGCAGGTGATCGTGAATCTCTTCGCGACCATTCCCTATATCGGCCCCGATCTGGTGACGTGGATTCGCGGGGACTTCCTGATCTCGGACGCGACGCTGAACCGCTTCTTCGCGCTGCATGTGATCGCGCTGCCTCTGGTGCTGCTGCTGCTGGTGGTCGCGCACATCATTGCCCTGCACGAGGTCGGGTCCAACAACCCCGACGGTGTGGAGATCAAGAAGGACAAGGATGAAAACGGTGTGCCGCGCGACGGCATCCGGTTCCATCCCTACTACACCGTGAAGGACCTGGTCGGTGTCGGCGTGTTCTTCATCGCGTTCTTCGCCGTGGTGTTCTTCGCGCCGGAGATGGGCGGCTATTTCCTGGAGCACGCGAACTTCGAGCCGGCCGATCCGCTCGCAACGCCCGAGCACATCGCGCCGGTCTGGTATTTCACCTCCTTCTACACCGTGCTCCGGGCCGTGCCCGACCCGTTCCTCGGCGTGGTGGCGATGGGGGCTGCGGTCGTCATCCTGTTCTTCGTGCCCTGGCTGGACCGCAACCCGGTGAAGTCGATCCGGTACCGCGCTCCCGTCCATCGCATCAACCTCGGCGTGTTCGCGGTGACCTTCATCGTGCTGGGTTACCTGGGGGCACAGCCGGTCAGCGCCCTGTACGGAGAACTGGGTCTGCGGCTGAGCACGATGTACTTCCTGTTCTTCTGGCTGCTCTGGTTCCACAGCCGGGAACGCTCGGCGGCCTTCAGCGCGATCGCCTTCGCAGTCATCGTCGGGATCTATACCTACTACGATTCCCTCCGCATCGGCAGCACCGACGGGGCGCTGGTGATGACCATGTGGCTGCTGCCGACCGCCTATCTGTTCGTGACGATGCTCGTGCCCGTGCTGGCACGCGGCCTTGGCCGAGACCGTGCCGTTCCGGAAAGGGTGACCGCCTGATGAAACCGTCAATCGCTCTGATCGCCATGGTCTTCGTGGCCCTGATGCCCGTGTCGCTGCAGGCCGCCGACCCTTCCGTGTCGTTGGACCGGGCCCCGGTGGACGTCACCGACCAGGCCTCGCTGCAACGCGGCGCGCAGCTGTTTTTCAACTACTGCGTGGGCTGCCATTCCGCGGAATACATGCGCTACAACCGGCTGGGTCGTGACCTCGGACTCACCGAGAACCAGGTCGCCCAATCCCTGATCTTTACCACCGACGAGCAGGGCGAACCCGTCGGTGTCGGCTCCCTGATCACCAACGCGATGACCCCGGTCTACGCCGAGGAGGCCTTCGGTGTGGCGCCTCCCGATCTGACGCTGGTGTCGCGGGTGCGGGGCAAGGACTGGCTGTACACCTTTCTGCGCAGTTTCTACCTCGACGACTCCCGGCCGCTGGGGGTGAACAATGCGGTGTACGAGAATGTCGGAATGCCGAATCCGTTGTGGGAACTGCAGGGCTGGCAGGAGAAGCAGGTCGATGCGGACGGGGAGACGCGCCTGCAGGTAATCGAGGCCGGCAGCATGAGCGGGCCCGAGTACGACCGCGCGATCCGCGACCTCGTGACCTTCCTTGTCTACCTCGGGGAACCCATGCAGATCGAGCGTCAGCGGCTCGGAATGTACGTGCTGGGCTTCCTGCTCGTGTTCCTGGTGCTGGCCTACCTGTTGAAAAAGGAATACTGGAAAGACGTACACTAAGGCCCGGATCGGGTATCGATTCGCAGTCTGGATCCGCCCGGTCCCCAGTTTCCGCACCACTCCGCGTGTCCCGCGGCATCGGGAGAAAGCCATGGCGCTGGTCGCCAACCGCCGTTCAGTGATGACCCTCTTTTCCGCGCATGACTGCGTGCGCTGCCACCGCATACGCATCATCCTGGCGGAGAAGGACATCGCCATCGACGTGGTCAGCCTGGCGCCGGATGAGCTGCCGGAGGACCTCTCCGACCTGAACCCCTACAACGAGGTCCCGACCCTGGTCGACCGTGATCTCGCGCTGTACGGCACGCACGTGATCACGGAGTATCTGGACGAGCGTTTTCCGCACCCGCCGCTGATGCCGGTCGATCCCGTGTCCCGGGCGGCGGCCCGCCTTGCGCTGTACCGGGTGGAGCGGGACTGGTATGCCGGCATGGACCTGATCGCCCAGTCCAGTGGCGCGGCGCTGACCCGGGCCCGGAAGATGCTGCGCGAGAGCCTGCTGAACGCCACCGAGATCTTCGACCTGAAGCCCTTCTTCCTGAGCGACGAGTTCAGCATCGTTGACAGCGCCATCGCCCCGGTGATGTGGCGCCTGCCCTCGGCGGGGATCGCGCTCGACAGTCTGCCGAGGTCGATCCAGCTCTACGCCGACCGCGTCTGCGGGCGGGAGTCCTTCCAGATCAGCCTGACCGACACCGAGCGGGAACTGCGGGAATGACCATGACCTCCTCACGCCCGTACCTGTTGCGCGCGCTGCTGGACTGGATCAGCGACAACGGGCAGACCGCGCACCTGCTGGTCGATGCCACCCGCCCCGGAGTGGTCGTCCCGACCCAGTTCGTTCAGGACGGCAGGATCACGCTGAACATCGGTCCTGCCGCGGTGCAGGGGCTCGATATGGGCAACGACTGGATCTCCTTTTCCGCGCGCTTCGCCGGGCAGCCGATGCAGGTCAGCGTGCCGGTCGGGGCGGTGCTGGCAATCTACGCCAGGGAGAACGGGCAGGGCATGATGTTCGGCAGCGAGCCGGGGGGTGACGCGGATACCGGTCAGGGGCAGGGCGCCGGGGAAGGCGAAGCGGCCGATGCGGGCAAGAAGCCCGGCGGACGCAAGGGTCCGAGTCTCAAGGTCGTCAAGTAGCGGCGGCGTCGGGCAGGCTCTTGCCAGGATTCATGATCCCGTCGGGATCGAAGACCCGCTGCAGTCCGCGCATCAGTCCCAGCGCCACCGGATCCAGCTCGCGGCGCACGAACTCCTTCTTTACCAGCCCGATTCCGTGTTCGCCCGAGAGCGTGCCCCGCAGCTCCAGCACCAGCGCAAAGACGCCGTCGAGGCAGGCCTCCGCCGAGCGCATTTGCGCCGGGTCGTCCGGGTCGACCAGCAGGTTCACGTGGATGTTGCCGTTGCCCGCATGCCCGAAGTTCACGATCGTGATCCCGTGCCGGCGGCTCAGTGCCTGCAGGCCGTCGATCAGTGCCGGGATCCTCGTCACCGGGACGACGACGTCCTCGTTGATCTTTTTTGGCGCGACATTGCGCAGCGCCGGTGACAGGGCCTTGCGGGTCCGCCACAGGCGTTCGGCATCCCCGGCGGTGGCCGCGACCTCGATTCCGAGGCAACCGTGGCCGCCGGCGGCGGCGCGGACCGCGTCCGCGGCCAGGCCGATCTGCGCCTGCGAGCCGTCGACCTCGATCATCAGCAGCGCACCTGCGTGCTCGGGCAGGTCGGTGTCGGCATATCCCCGGATCATCCCGATCGCCCCGGCGTCCATGAACTCCAGTGCGCAGGGAGTGGCCGGCTGCGCCATGATCCTCGCGACGGCGGCGGCCGCCGCCGCCATGTCGGTGTAGACGGCCTGCAGCAGCTGTCGTGCCTCGGGTACCGGCGTAAGCCGCAGGGTCGCCTCGGTGAGCAGCGCCAGGGTGCCCTCCGAACCGATCAGGAGGCGCGTCAGGTCGTAGCCGACCACTCCCTTGGTCGTGTACACGCCGGTGCGCAACGCGTCTCCGGTTCCGGCGACCGCGGCCAGGCCCAGGGTGTTGTCCCGTGGCGTGCCATATTTTACCGCCCGTGGACCGGCTGCATTGCAGGCCAGGTTGCCCCCGATGGTGCAATAGGCGCTGCTGGTCGGGTCGGGGGGCCAGAAGAATCCGTGCCGGCCCGCAGCCTCCTGCACCTCGGCGTTGGTAACGCCCGGCTGCGCGACCAGCCAGCGGTTGTCCGGGTCGATCTCCACGATGCGGTTCATGCGTTCCATCGAGATCACCAGGCCGCCCGCCACGGGGACCACCGCGCCGGTGGTGCCCGTGCCGCGGCCGCGCACCACCAGGGGGCTGCGCAGCCGCCGGCAGAGCCGGACCAGTTCCACCGCCATCTGCTCGTCGGTGACGAAGGCCACTGCCTCGGGGGGCGCGTGCAGGCGGGAGTTGTCGGCGCCGTAGGCCCAGCAGTCCGCCGGATCGAGCAGGCGGTCCCGCTCGGGGAGCAGCCGCTCCAGTTCGCGCTGCAGCGGCGTCATCACCAGTCGGCCTGGATCGCGTCCTGCAGCCATTCGATGCGGTCGCGGGCATCCATCACGATCACGTCGAAACGCACCGGACCGCGCCAGCGCCGCTGCTGCAGGTAGGCCTCGGCGGTGCGCAGGAGGCGCTGCCGCTTGCGCCGGGTGATGCTCTCCGCGCCGTCGGCGAAGGCCTGGTGACTGCGCTTGCGCACCTCGACGAAGACAAGAACGTCGTCCTCCATCGCGATCAGGTCGATCTCGCCGAAGCGCCGCCGGAAGTTGCGCTCGATCACGCGCAGGCCCTGATCCACCAGAAAGCGCTCGGCGCCGTCCTCGGCTACCCGACCCTGCTCGACGGGCAGTGCCATCAATCAATCCTCCTGCGGCGCGGCGGCATGCATCGACGCCGGCCGGATGCGTCCGGCATGGAATTCCAGCCAGGCCGGCTGCCGCACCCAGTTCCGCGTCGGCGGGTGCTGCTGCCAGGTTCCGGCGACCCCGCCTATCTCGAGATGCGGGGCGCGCCCGTAGAGCGGGAGCTCTGCCGCGACGTCCATCGCGTCGATCCCGAGTGCGGCGAACCGCGGCAGACGCGAGGCCGCGGTATCGACCTCTTCCGTGGAGGCCAGTTCCGCGAGCAGCCCGGGTTCCGGGTTGACGTCGGGATGCAGCCAGGGCGCATCCGGGAAACGGATTCCGCTCAGGTCGACGTCGAGGTCAGGCTGTGGCCGGCCCTCGTAAACGTGCGACGTTGCCAGCATCGGCAGCCGTCCCGCCCGGTGGTAGTGGAGGTGCGGCACCACGAGCCGCAGGTCCGCAGCCGATCCCGCGACGAAGATCATGTCGATGTCGCTCCGGATCTGGGCGTCCGCCTCCAGTTCCAGTTGCGTCTCGCGCCGCACCCGCTGGATGCGCTGTTCACTGGCGTCGATGCCCAGCGCGGTCCCGATCCGGGCATTGATGTCCGGCGCCCGCGCCTCGAAGCGATGTTCGGCCGTTACGCGTCCGTCCTGGTGCTCGAAGGACTCCCTGAAGGCGGTGGCGACGCGGTCGCCGAACGATCCCTCCGGCACCAGTACCAGCGCCCTCTCGCGGCCCAGCCGGTGCGCGCGATGCGCGACGGCCCGGGCGTCGTCCTCGGGCGACAGCGACAGCACCCAGAAGGGGGCCCGCAGAGATTGGGACGGATGGTTGAGCAGCAGCGTGGGCACGCTGGAATCGATCGTCACGACCCGGTCCACCGCCTCGCGCACCAGCGGGCCGATCACGCGGTCCGCGCCCTGCTGCAGGGCATTGCGGTAGGCCGCATCCGCGAGACCCTCCTCACCCGCGGTATCCAGGATCAGCAGGGAGGTGCCCGTGCCGTGGGCCTGGTAGAACTGCGCGGCGATGCCCTCGAGCAGCGCATTGCCCAGGTCGGCGAGAGGTCCCGTCAGTGGCAGCAGTACCGCAACGCGTCCCGGTGGATCGACCGGGCGCAGCGCGGCATCGCGCAGTTCCGGCAGCAGGAGCTGACCCGGGTGGCGGGGATGCACCCGGTTCCAGTCAGCGACCGCCTCTGCGAAGGCGTCAGGATCGGTGCCGGCCTCGCGCAGCCCATGGAACAGCTCGGTCCATCCGTGGATCTGCGCCGGTTCCTCCAGCGCGCCGAGCCTGCGGTGCCCCGCCGGATCCAGCGCTGCAAGCAGCCGCCAGATCGCCTGCTGGTTCGCGTTCTGCCTCTCGGGCCGGTCGACCAGGTACGGGTCCAGTTCCACCCGTGCCAGCAGGGCATCCATCGTCGGTCCGTGCGCCGTCAGCAGTTCCGCATGCAGTGCCAGCGCGTCCCTGTACAGCCGGGTGTCCGGCGACTCGTCCACCGGCGGCAGGCGCTCGAACGCGCGCCCGGATTCGCCGCGCAGCATCGCCAGACGCGCCCCGCGGTAACGATCCGCGAGGGTGCCGCGCCCTTCCTCGGGCAGCAGCGTCCAGAGCCTGTCCGCGCGCAGCACCAGGTCACCGCTCGGTTCGTCCAGCACCAGCACCGCGTCGATCGCGGTCCGGGCGGGTCCCGGATCGGGGGTGGACTCGGCCTCGATCAGCAGGTTCCCGGCCCGTTCCACGGGGCTCATCGCGACCGTCTCGGGCTCCGGCGCTGCGGGTGGCGGGGCGGGTCGGGGTGCGGCACACGCGGCCAGCAGGATGCCGAGGCACCCGGCCACAAGGATCCGCACTGTCGCGGCCCGGGGCGTGGAGGGGGTGGTGTGGGTTAGAGTCACGACAGGTTCTTGGACCAATGAGGGGGAGCCAGTATTGAAAGAGCGCCACACGCTGTCAACGCGACCCGGGAAACTCTGGGTGGTCGCCACGCCAATAGGAAATCTCGAAGACCTGGCGCCGCGCGCGCGTCGGGTGCTGGCAGGTGTCGATCTGATCGCGGCCGAGGATACGCGTCACAGCGGGCGCCTGCTGTCCCGACTGGGAATCTCGACGCCCCTGATGAGCCTGCACGAGCACAACGAGGAGGCCCGGGTCCCCGGGCTCGTGGAGGGCCTGCGGCAGGGTCAGGACCTCGCGCTGGTGTCGGACGCCGGGACGCCCCTGCTTTCCGATCCCGGTTACCGGCTCGTGCGGGCCTGCCGCGAGGCGGGGCTCGAGGTGCTGCCGGTGCCCGGTCCCGGTGCTGCGCTCGCGGCGTTGTCCGTTGCCGGCCTGCCCTCCGACCGCTTCTGTTTCGAGGGTTTTCTGCCCGCCTCCGGGCCGGCCCGACGGGAACGGCTCGGGGCATTGCTGGGCTATCCCGTTACCGTGGTCTGTTTCGAATCCGGGCACCGGGTTGCTGGCACCGCGGCGGATCTGGCGGAGCTTGCGCCGGAACGCGGGATCTTCCTCGCCCGGGAGATGACCAAGCAGTTCGAGGAACACTTCTTCGGCCCGGCGTCGATGCTGGCCGGCTGGATCGAGCGGGATCCGAACCGGACCCGGGGCGAATTCGTGCTGGTAATCGCGCCGCACCGGCCAATGCAGAATGCCGGGGGCGATCCGGAACTGGAGGAAGAGGTCGAACGGGTGCTCGGTGCCCTGGTCGGGGAGCTGCCCCTGAAGCAGGCGGTCCGCCTGGCGGTGCGGATCACCGGAGTCGCACGCAATCGGCTGTACGCTCGCGCCCTGCAGCTCGCAGCCGGGGACCCGGCTTCCTAG
>NZ_JAWLHP010000022.1:6270-45613 GCF_041690275.1 Thioalkalivibrio sp. | reverse complement strand
TGGAGTCCCCAGTGGGAGCGGCTTCCAGCCGCGATCGGGCAGGGCGCCACCGGAAGGCATCGCGGCCGGAGGCCGCTCCCACGAACCCTGCTCCCACCCGGAGGCGCCGCATTCGCGCCCCGGGCACCGCGCAATCCCACGCCGCACCGATGCAGCCCGCGTTGGACCCGCTATCGGTGCTCGCGTACACTGGCTGCATCCCGAGTACCCATCCGCTCGCCTCTGCATGCAGCGGTGAGCCGCGCGCAAGCCAACACCCCGGAGGTCGCCGTGTCTGTGCCCGCTGTGCTCGTTCTCGAAGACGGAACGGTGTTTCATGGAAAGTCGGTCGGAGCCCGGGGTGAGACGGTCGGCGAGGTCGTCTTCAACACGGCGATGACCGGCTATCAGGAGATCCTGACCGACCCCTCCTACGCCCGGCAGATCGTGACCCTCACCTACCCGCACATCGGCAACGTCGGGGCGACATCCGAGGACGACGAGTCGGCGCGGGTGCACGCGGCGGGCCTGATCGTGCGCGACGTTCCGCCGCTGGTCAGCAACTGGCGCAGCCGCGAATCCCTGCCGGACTTCCTGATGCGGCACGGCGTCACCGCGATCGCCGGGATCGACACCCGCAAGCTCACCCGTGTGCTGCGCGAGAAGGGCGCGCAGAGCGGCTGCGTGATGGCCGGCGAGGTCGATGTCGACCGCGCGCTCGCGCTCGCGCGCGGGTTTCCCGGGATCAAGGGAATGGACCTGGCGCGGGAGGTCAGCACCAAGACCCGCTACGAGTGGGTGGAGGGCACCTGGAACATCGATGGCCCGCCGGTGCGACTGAATCCCGCCGAGGCCGAGTTTCACGTGGTCGCCTACGACTTCGGCATGAAGCAGAACATCCTGCGCCGGCTGGTGGACCGGGGCTGCCGGGTCACGGTGGTGCCGGCCGAGACCCCGGCGGAAGACGCGCTGGAACTGGAACCGGACGGGATCTTCCTGTCCAACGGGCCGGGTGACCCCGAGCCCTGCGACTACGCGATCGCCACGGTCCGCAAGTTCTGCGAACAGAAGCGGCCGGTCTTCGGCATCTGTCTCGGTCACCAGCTGCTCGGGCTCGCCAGCGGCGCGAGCACGGTGAAGATGAAGTTCGGTCATCACGGGGCGAACCATCCCATCCAGGATCTGCGCAGCGGGCGGGTGATGATCTCCAGTCAGAACCACGGTTTCGCGGTGGACGAACTGAACCTGCCGGAGTGGCTCGAGGCGACCCACCGTTCGCTGTTCGACGGTACCCTGCAGGGGATCGCGCGCAACGACTGTCCGGCCTTCAGTTTCCAGGGACACCCCGAGGCCAGCCCCGGTCCCCACGATGTCTCCCCCGCCTTCGACGAGTTCATCGCCTCGATGCGTGCCGCGCGCCGCTGAACCGCCGCCTCCCGTCGCATACGAATCCGATTCCGGAGCCCCCTCCCCATGCCCAAGCGTAACGACATCCAGAGCGTACTGATCCTCGGCGCCGGGCCGATCGTGATCGGCCAGGCCTGCGAGTTCGACTACTCCGGCGCCCAGGCCTGCAAGGCCCTGCGCGAGGAGGGCTTCCGGGTGATCCTGGTGAACTCGAATCCGGCCACCATCATGACCGATCCGGAGACGGCCGACGCGGTATACATCGAGCCGGTCGAGTGGAGTGTGGTGGCCCGCATCATCGAGAAGGAACGTCCCGATGTGCTGCTGCCCACCATGGGCGGCCAGACCGCGCTGAACTGCGCGCTGGACCTGGTCCACAACGGCGTCCTCGAGAAGTTCGGCGTCGAGATGATCGGCGCCAACGAGGACGCGATCGACATGGCCGAGGATCGCGAGCGCTTCCGCGAGGCGATGACCGAGATCGGTCTGGCGACGCCGACGGCCTTCATCGCGCACACCTGGGAGGACGCGCAGCGGGTTCAGCCCGACATCGGCTTTCCGGTGATCATCCGCCCCTCCTTCACGCTCGGGGGCTCCGGCGGGGGCATCGCCTACAACCGCGAGGAGTTCGAGGAGATCGTGAAGGGCGGCCTCGACCTGTCGCCGACCAACGAGGTGCTGCTGGAAGAGTCGGTGCTGGGCTGGAAGGAGTTCGAGATGGAGGTGGTCCGCGACAAGGCGGACAACTGCATCATCATCTGCTCCATCGAGAACTTCGACCCGATGGGCGTGCACACCGGCGACTCGATCACCGTCGCCCCCGCGCAGACGCTCACCGACAAGGAATATCAGATCATGCGCGACGCGTCCCTCGCGGTGCTGCGCAAGATCGGTGTGGAGACCGGCGGGTCGAACGTGCAGTTCGCGGTGAATCCGGACGATGGCCGGCTGATCGTGATCGAGATGAACCCCCGGGTCTCCCGTTCCTCCGCGCTGGCGTCCAAGGCCACCGGCTTTCCGATCGCGAAGGTCGCGGCGAAACTGGCCGTGGGTTACACGCTGGACGAACTGCGCAACGAGATCACCGGCGGGCTGACCCCGGCCTCCTTCGAGCCGTCGATCGACTACGTGGTCACCAAGATCCCGCGCTTCACCTTCGAGAAGTTCCCGCAGGCCGAGGCGCGCCTGACCACGCAGATGAAGTCGGTCGGCGAGGTGATGGCCATCGGCCGCACCTTCCAGGAGTCCCTGCAGAAGGCGCTGCGCGGCCTGGAGATCGGGGTCGACGGCCTCGACGAGAAGGTGGATCCGAAGGCCGACGACGTGGCCGAGCGGCTGCGCGTGCTGCTCGCGAATCCCGGTCCCGAGCGGGTGTTCAATGTCGCGGACGGCTTCCGTGCCGGTTTCAGCATCGAGGAGGTCTTCGGGCTGACCGCGATCGACCGCTGGTTCCTGGCGCAGGTGCACGAGCTGATCCAGATCGAGGGCACCCTGGGAGACCGCCTGCTGAATGACCTGAGCGCGGAGGAGCTGTTCGAGCTGAAGCGCCGCGGCTTCTCGGACCGGCGGCTGGCCCGCCTGCTGCACGAGACCGAGAAGGCGGTGCGCAAGCACCGTCATGCGCTGGGCATCCGCCCGGTGTACAAGCGCGTGGACACCTGCGCGGCGGAATTCGCGACCACCACGGCCTACATGTACTCGACCTACGAGGAAGAGAACGAGGCGGATCCCACCGGGCGCGAGAAGATCATGGTGCTCGGCGGAGGGCCGAACCGCATCGGGCAGGGCATCGAGTTCGACTACTGCTGCGTGCACGCGGCGCTGGCGATGCGCGAGGACGGTTACGAAACCATCATGGTCAACTGCAACCCCGAGACCGTCTCCACCGACTATGACACCTCGGACCGTCTGTACTTCGAGCCGCTGACCCTCGAGGACGTGCTCGAGGTGGTCGCATTGGAGCAGCCGAAGGGCGTGATCGTGCAGTACGGCGGACAGACACCCCTGAAGCTCGCGCGCGATCTCGAGGCCGCGGGCGTGCCGATCATCGGGACCTCTCCGGATTCGATCGACCTCGCCGAGGACCGGGAGCGCTTCCAGCAGCTGCTGAACAAGCTGGGGCTCCGGCAGCCGCCGAACCGCACCGCGCGCAGCGAGGACGAGGCGGAGCGGCTCGCGGCCGAGATCGGCTATCCGCTGGTGGTGCGCCCATCCTACGTGCTCGGGGGGCGGGCGATGGAGATCGTGCGCGACGAGGAGGACCTGCGTCGCTACATGCGCGACGCGGTCTCCGTGTCCAACGATGCGCCGGTGCTTCTGGACCGCTTTCTCGACGACGCGATCGAGGTGGACGTGGACGCGGTCTGCGACGGCCGGGAGGTCTTCCTGGGCGGCATCATGGAGCACATCGAACAGGCAGGCGTGCACTCGGGCGACTCCGCCTGCTCGCTGCCGCCGTTCTCGCTTTCCGACCAGGTACAGGACGAGCTGGCGGAGCAGGTCCGGCGCATGGCGCTGGGGCTGAAGGTCGTCGGGCTGATGAATACGCAGTTCGCGATCAAGGGCGACGACATCTACGTGCTGGAGGTCAACCCGCGCGCCTCGCGCACGGTACCCTTCGTGTCCAAGGTGGTGGGCCTGCCGCTCGCGAAGATCGGGGCGCGGTGCATGGCCGGAGCCAGCCTGGAGTCGATGCAGCTGCGCAAGCCGGTCCGGCCCGACTACTACGGGGTGAAGGAGGCGGTCTTCCCCTTCGCCAAGTTCCTGGGCGTCGATCCGATCCTCGGGCCGGAGATGAAGTCCACCGGCGAGGTGATGGGCGTCGGACGCAGCTTCGCGGAGGCCTTCGCGAAGAGCCAGCTGGGGGCCGGCGTGCGCCTGCCGGCACGCGGGAAGGCCTTCGTCTCGGTGCGCGAGATCGACAAGCGTCCCGATCTGGTCACGGTGGCCCGCCGTCTGGTCGAGCTGGGCTTCGAGGTCCTCGCGACCCGCGGCACCGCGGCCTTTCTGAAGGAACAGGGGGTCGTGGAGGTAACCGTGGTGAACAAGGTCACCGAGGGCCGGCCGCACATCGTGGACATGATCAAGAATGACGAGATCAACTTCATCGTGAACACCGTCGAGGGCAAGCAGGCCACCTCCGATTCGTTCACGATCCGGCGCGAGGCCCTGATGCACAAGGTCGGCTACACCACGACCATTGCCGGGGCGCTGGCCACGGTGCAGGCCCTGGATCACCTCGGGTTCGAGAATGTCTTCTGCCTGCAGGACCTCCACGCGGAGAACCTGGAACGGAGCGAGGTCTGATGGCCAAGACCCCGCTGACCGTCTCGGGCGCCGAGAAGCTGAAGGAGGAACTGCGACGGCTGAAGGGCGAGGACCGGCCGCGCGTGGTCAGCGCGATCGCCGAGGCGCGGGCGCACGGCGACCTGAAGGAGAACGCCGAGTATCACGCGGCGCGGGAGCAGCAGAGCTTCATCGAGGGACGGATCCGGGAGATCGAGGGCAAGCTGGCCAACGCGCAGATCGTCGATGTCGCCACGCTGCCGCCGACCGGCAAGGTGGTGTTCGGGGCGACCGTCGACCTCGAGGAGACGGAGAGCGGAAGGCCGCTCACCTATCAGATCGTCGGGGACGACGAGGCCGACATCAAGCTCGGCATGATCTCGGTCAGTTCGCCGATCGCCCGTGCGCTGATCGGAAAGGAGGAGGGCGACATCGTCACGGTGCAGGCCCCGGGCGGCAATATCGAGTACGAGATCGTCGCCGTCCGCTACGTCAGCTGAGCGGCGGACTCCCCGTCAGCGAGATCACCGGCCTCTCCCGGTTGCGCCGGAACACGGTGGCGATGAATCCGACGCGCTGGACCAGCAGCGCACCCGTGTGTTCGCAGATCGCGTCGATGATCTCGGCGCGGACCGCACGGTCGGCGACGCCGATCTTGACCTTTACCAGCTCGTGGTGGTCAAGTGCGCGCTCCAGTTCGGAAAGGACTGGTTCGGTCAGGCCGTTGCGGCCGATGCTCACGATGGGCTTGCGCGGGTGCGCGAGGCTGCGAAGCAGCCGACGCTGCGGCTCGTTCAGATCCACGTACGGTCTACCGCCGATCAAAGACTCGAGTCTAGCACGGCCAGGGGGCGGGCCCGCAAAGCCCGTGCGGAGGGGATGCGGGGTGGCCAAACGCAGCAAATCCAGTCAGCGCTGGCTGAAGGAACACTTCGACGACGCGTTCGTCACACGTGCCCGACAGGAGGGCTACCGCTCGCGCGCAGTCTACAAGCTGGCGGAGATCGATCGGCGCGACCAGCTCCTGCGGCCCGGGCTGAGGGTGGTGGACCTCGGGGCGGCACCCGGGGGGTGGAGTCAGTATGCGGCCGACCGGGTGGGGCCGTCGGGCCGGGTCGTGAGTTCCGACCTGCTGGCCATGGACCCGATTCCCGGGGTCGAGATCGTGCCCGGAGACTTTCGCGAGGAGGCGGTGCTGCGCCGGATCCTGGATGCACTCGGCGACGGGCCCGCCGATCTTGTGCTGTCCGACATTGCCCCCAACCTCTCTGGTGTAGACGCGGTCGATCAGCCCCGGGCGATATATCTTGCGGAACTGGCACTGGACCTGGCAGGCGGGATTTTGAAACCGAATGGTGCTTTTCTCGTCAAAGTGTTCCAGGGACAGGGCTCCGACGATTTTCTGCGCGAACTGCGGCGTCGGTTCCACCGGGTCTCGATCCGCAAACCGGAGGCGTCGCGGCCGCGGTCACGGGAAGTGTATGTATTGGCGCGGGGGCTCCGGGATGTGTAACGTTCGATTTGACGAACCGAAGAATTTCGAGGTGGCGTTTTGAACAGCCTGGTTAAGAATCTTGTGGTCTGGGCCGTGATCGCGGTCGTGCTGATGTCCGTGTTCAACAATTTCAGCCCCGAGCCACAGCAGGAGGCCCGCAGCATGACCTACTCGTCGTTCATCAGCGACGTGAAGGCGGGGCGCATCGAGAGCGTGACGATCGAGGGCAACACGATCCGCGGCACCACGATCGAGGGCCGGTCCTTCCGGACCGAGAGCCCGAACGATCCCGGGCTGATCGGGGACCTGCTTGCGAACAATGTCGAGATCCGGGCACAGGAGCCGCAGCGCCGCTCCCTGGTGATGGATGTGCTGATCAGCTGGTTCCCGATGCTGCTTCTGATCGCGGTCTGGATCTACTTCATGCGGCAGATGCAGGGCGGCGGAGCCGGCGGCCGCGGCGCGATGTCCTTTGGCAAGAGCAAGGCCAAGATGATGTCCGAGGACCAGGTCAAGGTGACCTTCTCGGACGTGGCCGGCTGTGACGAGGCCAAGGAGGAGGTCTCGGAACTCGTGGACTTCCTGCGCGATCCGGCGAGGTTCCAGAAGCTGGGCGGCAAGATCCCGCGCGGCGTGCTGATGGTCGGCTCGCCCGGTACCGGCAAGACCCTGCTGGCGAAGGCGATTGCCGGCGAGGCCCGGGTGCCGTTCTTCACGATTTCGGGTTCCGACTTCGTGGAGATGTTCGTCGGCGTCGGCGCCTCGCGCGTACGCGACATGTTCGAGAACGCGAAGAAGCACGCGCCCTGCATCATCTTCATCGACGAGATCGACGCGGTGGGCCGGCATCGCGGTGCGGGTCTCGGTGGCGGCCACGACGAGCGCGAGCAGACCCTGAACCAGCTGCTGGTCGAGATGGACGGATTCGAGGGCAACGAGGGCGTGATCGTGATCGCGGCCACCAACCGTCCGGACGTGCTCGACCCGGCGCTGCTGCGCCCGGGCCGTTTCGACCGCCAGGTGGTGGTGCCACCGCCGGACGTGCGCGGCCGCGAGCAGATCCTGACCGTGCACATGCGCAAGGTGCCGCTGTCCGATGACGTGAAGCCGTCGCTGATCGCGCGCGGCACGCCCGGATTCTCCGGCGCCGATCTCGCCAATCTGGTCAACGAGGCGGCGCTGTTTGCCGCCCGCGCCGGGAAGCGCACCGTGGACATGGCGGATTTCGAGCGCGCGAAGGACAAGATCATGATGGGTTCCGAGCGCAAGTCCATGGTGATGAGCGAGGACGAGAAGAAGCTCACCGCCTATCACGAGGCCGGGCATGCGATCGTCGGTCGCACCGTGCCGGAGCACGATCCGGTCTACAAGGTGAGTATCATCCCGCGCGGCCGAGCACTCGGCGTGACCATGTTCCTGCCGGAGGAGGACCGCTACAGCCACTCGAAGACCCGGCTCGAGAGCCAGATCGCGAGCCTGTTCGGCGGGCGGATTGCCGAGGAGCTGATCTTCGGTGCCAACCGGGTGACCACCGGCGCGTCCAACGACATCGAGCGTGCGACGATGATCGCCCGGAACATGGTGACCAAGTGGGGCCTGTCCGACCGGCTCGGCCCGCTGACCTACAGCGAGGACGAGGGCGAGGTCTTCCTCGGCCGGCAGGTCACGCAGACCAAGCAGATGTCGGACGAGACCGCTCACGCGATCGACGAGGAGGTTCGCCGCATCATCGACAGCAGTTACGAGCGGGCGAAGAAGATCCTGACGGACAACCTGGACAAGCTGCACGGGATGGCCGGTGCGCTGGTCAAGTACGAGACCATCGACGAGCCGCAGATCACCGACATCATGGAGGGTCGGGAGCCGCGTCCGCCGGCGGACTGGAAGGACGACGACGATGCCGGCAAGAAGGGCGGCGACGGCAAGCCGGACGCGGATTCGGACGATCGACCGAAGCCGAACGTGGTCGGCGACCCCGCTCCCCAGCCCTGAGCCGCATCCGGCCGACGGGGCCGCCAGGGCCATCCGGGTCTCGATCCGGGTGGCCCTTTTCGTTGTGGATTCGATTACCATTCCGGGATGAGTGAAGAACCCGTGCTCGACTGCGCCGGGCATCCGTTGCCGCTTGAGCGGCCCGTGGTGATGGGGGTACTGAACGTCACCCCGGATTCCTTCTCCGATGGCGGCCGCCATGCCGGGATGGAGTCGGCGCTCGCGCATGCCCGCGGGATGGTCGCGTCAGGTGCGGGCATCATCGACGTCGGCGGCGAGTCCACGCGTCCCGGTGCCGGGCCGGTGCCGCTGCAGGAAGAGCTGGACCGCGTGATTCCGGTGCTGGAGCGGCTGCGCCGGGAGCTGGACGTGGTGCTTTCGATCGACACCAGCAAGCCGGCCGTGATGCAGGCCGCGCTGGATGCGGGCGCCGGGATGATCAACGACGTGAACGGCCTGCGCGCCCCGGGGGCGATGGAGGTGGTGGCGTCGGGTACCGCGGCCGTCTGCGTGATGCACATGCAGGGCCAGCCGCGTTCCATGCAGGAGCGGCCGCACTACGCCGACGTGGTCGCCGAGGTGGCGGACTTCCTGGTCGGGCAGGCGCAGGCGCTGGTCTCCGGGGGCGTCGCCCGCGAGCGGATCGTGCTCGACCCCGGCTTCGGTTTCGGCAAGGCGCTGGAGCACAACCTGGCGCTGTTCCGGTCCCTGCCCGCGCTTGCGGCGCTCGGGTATCCGCTGCTCGTCGGGGTCTCCCGGAAGTCGATGATCGGAGCGCTGCTCGGGGGCCGGCCCGTCACGGAGCGGCTGGCGGGGAGCGTGACCGCGGCGGTGCTGGCGGCACGCGCCGGCGCCCGCATCCTGCGCGTCCATGACGTGCGCGAAACGGTGGACGCGCTGATGATCCAGCATGCGCTGGAACCGAAACAGCAAGGGGAGGTGTGAAGGGTGGGGAGGTATTTCGGAACCGACGGAATTCGTGGGCGGACCGGCGAGTGGCCGATGACGCCGGACTTCGCGCTGCGCCTGGGACAGGCGGTGGGCGAGGTCCTGGGCCGACACAGCGAGGGGCCGGTGCTGGTGGGCAAGGACACCCGGGTGTCCGGCTACATGTTCGAGTCGGCGCTGGAGGCGGGCCTGTCCGCTGCCGGGGCCGACGTGGCGCTGCTCGGCCCGATGCCGACCCCGGCGGTGGCCTACCTGACGCGCACCTTCCGGGCCTCCGCCGGGGTGGTGATCAGCGCCTCGCACAACCCGTACCAGGACAACGGCTTCAAGTTCTTCACCCCCGGGGGCGACAAGCTGCCGGACGAGCTGGAACAGGCGATCGAGGATCGGCTGGACCAGCCCGCCGGCGCCCTCGACCCGCAACGGCTGGGCAAGGCGGTCCGGATTGCCGACGCGGCCGGGCGCTACATCGAGTTCTGCAAGAGCGCGATACCCGCGCGCTCGGAGCTCCGGGGCCTGCGCATGGTGGTCGACTGTGCGCACGGGGCGACCTACAACGTGACCCCGCAGGTCTTCGACGAACTGGGTGCCGAGGTGGAGACCATCGGCGCCCGCCCGGACGGCTACAACATCAACGACGACCGCGGCGCCCTGTACCCGGAGCAGCTGCGGCTGCGGGTGCTGGCCACCGGCGCGAACCTGGGCATTGCGCTGGACGGGGACGGCGACCGGGTGATCCTGGTCGACGAGACGGGGGAGATCGTCGATGGCGACGAGACCCTCGGGATCCTGGCGCTGTCCGACCAGGCGGAGGGGAATTTCAGGGGCGGCGTGGTCGGTACCCAGATGAGCAACCTCGGCCTGGAGCTGGCCCTGGGAGATGCCGGGATTCCCTTCGTGCGCGCCCGCGTCGGGGACCGCTACGTGCTCGATGAACTGCGCCGCAACGGATGGCATCTCGGCGGAGAGGGATCGGGGCACATCGTCTGCCTGACCCACACCACCACCGGAGACGGCACCGTCGCCGCGCTGCGTGTGGCCCATCTGATGCAGCGCACCGGACGGCCGCTGTCCGAGCTGCGCAAGGTGGTGCACAAGTACCCCCAGGTCCTGGTCAACGTGCCGGTGAGCGGGCAGGCGGCATCGGTGCTCGAGGCGCCGGTCGTGCAGGCCGCGGTGCAGCAGGTCTCCGCCGAGCTGGCCCGGGACGGCCGCGTACTGCTGCGGCCCTCCGGGACCGAGCCCCTGGTCCGGGTGATGGTCGAGGGCACCGACGCCGAGCGGATCGAGGCGGCGGCCCAGCGGATCGCGGACGCGATCCGTGAAGGTCTGGCGTCCGGTCCGGTTGATTTGCACCCGGCGCATCGGTAACATCGCGCGCCTTGTCGAGGACTTCCCTAGGTTGCTGAGATGCGCAAGGCCCTGGTCGCAGGAAACTGGAAGATGAACGGTTCGCTGGCGGCGAACCGCGCGCTTCTCACCGCGCTGGACGATGCGGTGCAGGGCAGCGATGCGGTGGCGGTGGCGGTGTGTCCCCCAGCGGTGTATCTCCGGGACGCCGTGGCGCAGCTCGAGCACAGCCCGATCGCCGTGGGCGGCCAGGACTGCTCGGATGAGGAGTCCGGCGCCTTCACCGGCGAGGTCGCCGCCGGGATGCTGAAGGAGGTTGGCTGCGAGTACGTGATCGTCGGGCACTCGGAGCGCCGCGCGCGTCAGCACGAGGACAGCGCCTGGGTCGCCCGCAAGTTCGCTGCCGCGCAGGCGGCCGGGCTGGTGCCGATCCTCTGCGTCGGCGAGCAGCTGGCGGACCGCGAGGCGGGGCGCACCGAGACGGTGGTGTCGGAACAGCTGGACGCGGTGCTGGACGCGGCCGGCGTCGCGGCCTTCGACCGGGCCGTCGTGGCCTACGAGCCGGTCTGGGCCATTGGCACCGGCCGGACCGCGACCCCCGAACAGGCGGCCGAGGTGCACGCGTTCATCCGCTCCCGGGTGGCAGGGCGCGACCCGGCCGTTGCCGAGGGTCTGCGCATCCTCTACGGGGGCAGCATGAAGGCGGACAACGCGGCCGGGCTGCTCGCGCTGCCCGACATCGACGGCGGACTCATCGGCGGCGCCTCGCTGGACGCCGATGCCTTTGCCGGCATCGTGAACGCGGCCGTCGCGGCCCGGGCGCGGGGCTAGGGATGCTGTACGGCATCCTGCTGGTCATTCAGGTCGTGGTGGCGGTCACGCTGATCGCGCTGATCCTGATGCAGCACGGCAAGGGCGCCGATGCCGGCGCGGCCTTTGGCAGCGGCGCCTCGGCGACCGTGTTCGGCGCACGCGGCTCCGCGAACTTTCTGAGCCGCGGCACGGCGATCCTCGCAGTGGTATTCTTTCTGAACAGCCTGTCGCTCGCCTATCTGGCCGCAACGGAGCCCGAGGCGCGCAGTCTGATCGATCAGATGCAGGAGGAGGAGCGTCAGGAAGAGGTGCGCGACGACGCCATCCCGATGGATCAGATTCCGACCGACGAGCCGATGCCGGGCCGGCCGGACGACGTGCCGCAGTAGGTGGCGGACCGCCGCCTTCCGGCGCGGGCCGGGCTCCAGACCGGAGCGGTCCGCAGACCGTGTTCGCAGATGTGGTGGAATTGGTAGACACGCTATCTTGAGGGGGTAGTGGCGAAAGCCGTGTGGGTTCGAGTCCCACCATCTGCACCATACCTCAGACCCTGCGTATCCTCGCAGCGCCCCGCTATTGAAGAAAATTGTTTCGCTATATCAGTAATTTAGAATAACAAGAGAACTTGACACCGTTTTCAGGCTTCACCTAGACTGCCAGCCCGATGAGAGCGAGGGCGCCGCGGCATCCCGCCTGTTGCACCAGATCTCGCCCAGCACACGGGATTCGCCCGCCGCGCCGTCTGCGCGGCCGGCACCAGGAACCCGCCAACCTCTGGCGGCGTTCGGGAGACGAACATGCTGGAAGGCTATCTGCCGATACTGATTTTCCTGGTCGTCGGGGCCGTCGCCGGTCTCGTGCCCCTGGCCCTGGGCATGGTCGTCGGACCCAGCAAGCCCGATGCCGAAAAGAATTCCCCCTACGAGTGCGGCTTCGAGGCCTTCGAAGACTCCCGCGTGAAATTCGACGTGCGTTTCTATCTCGTCGCGATCCTGTTCATCATCTTCGATCTCGAGATCGCCTTCCTGTTTCCGTGGGCCGTTGCCCTCGGTGACATCGGCGTGTTCGGGCTGCTGGCCATGGCGGTGTTTCTCGCCATCCTCGTGATCGGGTTCATCTACGAGTGGAAGAAGGGGGCCCTGGAATGGGAATAGAAGGCGTTCTGGAAAAAGGCTTCGTCACCACTTCCGCCGACAAGCTGATCAACTGGGCCCGTACCGGCTCGATGTGGCCGATGACCTTCGGGCTTGCCTGCTGCGCGGTGGAGATGATGCACGCCGGTGCCGCACGCTACGACCTGGACCGCTTCGGCATCGTCTTCCGGCCGAGTCCGCGCCAGTCCGACGTGATGATCGTCGCCGGAACCCTGGTCAACAAGATGGCGCCGGCCCTGCGCAAGGTCTACGACCAGATGGCCGAGCCCCGCTGGGTGATCTCGATGGGCTCCTGCGCCAACGGCGGCGGGTACTACCACTACTCCTACGCCGTGGTGCGCGGCTGCGACCGGATCGTGCCCGTCGACGTCTATGTGCCGGGCTGTCCGCCCACCGCCGAGGCGCTCCTCTACGGGATCCTGCAGCTGCAGAACAAGATCCGCCGCACCAACACCATCGCACGCTGATTCGTCCGGGGTAACCGATGTCCGAGAGCAAGAACTGGGTCGACATCCTGCAGGCCGAGCTCGCCGAGCACCTGCAGTCGCTGAGCCTGGACCTTGGCGAGGCGACCGTCGAGGTCCCCGCCGCCGAATGGAAGGCCGTGGCGGAGCGGCTGCGCGACCACCCGGAGCTCGGCTTCGACATGCTGGTGGACCTGTGCGGCGTCGACTACCTCGGGTACGGCCTGACCGAGTGGTCCACCGATGCGGCCTCCACGCAGGGCTTCGGGCGCGGAGTCACGGCCGCGACCTCCGGGCGTTTCACCTTTGACGACGCGCCCGGTGAAGGAAACCGGGAGGAGCCGCGCTTCGCGGTGGTGCTGCATCTGCTCTCCATCGCGCACAACCGGCGCCTGCGCGTGCGGGCCTGGCTGCCGGACGACGAGTTCCCCGAGATCGAGTCGCTCACCGAGGTCTGGGCGAGCGCCAACTGGTTCGAGCGCGAGGCCTTCGACCTGTTCGGCATCCTGTTCACCGGACACCCCGACCTGCGCCGGATCCTCACCGATTACGGATTCGTCGGGCATCCCTTCCGCAAGGACTTCCCGCTGATCGGCCACGTCGAGATGCGCTACGACCCGGAGCAGCAGCGCGTGATCTACCAGCCGGTGTCGATCGAGCCCCGGGTGCTGGTGCCCAAGGTGATCCGCGACGACCACCGCTACCTCGAGGGCGAATCGGCCGGAGAGGAAAACAATGCCTGAGATCCGCAACTTCACCCTGAATTTCGGCCCGCAGCATCCGTCGGCGCACGGCGTCCTGCGGCTGGTGCTGGAGATGGACGGCGAGGTCGTGCAGCGCGCGGATCCCCACATCGGACTGCTGCACCGCGGCACCGAGAAGCTCGCCGAGACCAAGCCGTACAATCAGTCCATCGGCTACATGGACCGGCTGGACTACGTCTCCATGATGTGCAACGAGCACGGCTACGTGCTCGCGATGGAGAAGCTGCTGCAGATCGAGCCGCCGCTGCGCGCCCAGTACATCCGGGTGCTGTTCGACGAGATCACCCGGATCCTGAACCACCTGCTGTGGCTGGGCGCGCACGCGCTGGACATCGGCGCGATGACGGTCTTCCTCTACGCCTTCCGGGAGCGCGAGGACCTGATGGACTGCTACGAGGCGGTCAGCGGTGCCCGGATGCACGCAACCTACTACCGTCCGGGCGGGGTGGCCCGCGATCTGCCCGCGTCGATGCCGAAGTATCAGGCCTCGCGCTGGAAGACCCAGGCGGAGGTGGACGCGCTGAATGCGAACCGCGAGGGTTCGCTGCTGGACTTCATCGAGTCCTTCACCGAGCGCTTCCCGGGTTGCGTGGACGAATACGAGACCCTGCTCACCGAAAACCGGATCTGGAAGCAGCGCACGGTCGGGATCGGCGTGGTCACGCCGGAACGGGCGAAGCAGCTGGGCCTGACCGGACCGATGCTGCGCGGGTCGGGGGTGGAGTGGGATCTGCGCAAGAAGCAGCCCTACGAGGTGTACGACCGGCTCGATTTCGACATCCCGGTCGGGGTGAACGGGGACTGCTACGATCGCTACCTGGTGCGTATCGAGGAAATGCGCCAGTCCAACCGCATCATCCGCCAGTGCATCGACTGGCTGCGGGCCCATCCCGGCCCGGTGCTGCTGGAGAACTACAAGGTCTCCCCGCCGCGGCGCGAGGAGATGAAGGCCGACATGGAGGCCCTGATCCACCACTTCAAGCTGTTCACCGAGGGCTTCTGCCTGCCGAAGGGCGAGGCCTATGCAGCGGTGGAGCATCCGAAGGGCGAGTTCGCGGCCTATCTGGTGTCGGATGGTGCCAACAAGCCGTATCGGCTGAAGATCCGGGCCGCCGGGTTCGTGCACATGTCGGCGCTGGACGAGATGGTTCGCGGCCACATGCTGGCCGACGTGGTCGCGATCATCGGGACCCAGGATCTGGTGTTCGGGGAGGTCGACCGCTGATGTCAGCCCAGAAGAAGGAGGCCCGGCAGGCCCGGCTGAGCGAGCACGTGCGCGAGGAGATCGATACCTGGCTGGCGCGCTATCCCGAGAACCAGCGGCGCTCCGCGGTGCTGGCGGCGCTGCGGGCGGTGCAGCACGAGGAAGGCTACCTCAGCGTCCCGATGATGGACGCGGTGGCGGAGTACCTGCGCATCCCGGCCATGGAGGTCTACGAGGCCGCGTCGTTCTACTCGATGTACGAACTGGCGCCGGTGGGCCGCCATACCATCGCGGTCTGCGACAACATCTCCTGCATGCTGCGCGGTGCGGACCGGATCATCGAGCACCTCGAGACGAAGCTGGGCGTGAAGGTCGGCGAGTCCACGCCCGACGGCAGGTTCTACCTGAAGCGCGAGGAGGAGTGCCTGGCGGCCTGCTGCGGCGCGCCGATGATGCAGGTCGACCACGTGTACCACGAGAATCTGACGCCCGAGCGGGTGGACGAGATCCTCGCCAAGCTGGAGTCCTGAGCCATGGCCAACCGGATCTGCTTTGCAACGCGCCATCTCGACGAGCCCTGGTCGCTGGAGAGCTACCTCAGTGTCGGCGGCTACGAGGCCCTGAAGAAGGTCTTCGGGGAACGCATGCCGCCGGAAGACGTGATCGAGGAGGTGAAGAGGTCGAACCTCCGGGGACGCGGCGGCGCCGGCTTTCCCACCGGGCTGAAGTGGAGCTTCATGCCGCGCAACACGCCCGGGCAGAAGTACATCGTCTGCAACTCGGACGAGTCCGAACCGGGCACCTGCAAGGATCGCGACATCCTGCGCTTCAACCCGCACGCGCTGGTGGAGGGCATGGCCATCGCCGGCTACGCGATCGGGGCGACCGTCGGCTACAACTACATGCGCGGGGAGTTCATGGACGAGGTGAACACCCGCTTCATGACGGCGCTGAAGGAGGCCTATGAGGCCGGTTTCCTCGGCCAGGACATCCTCGGCTCCGGAATCGACTTCGAGCTCTACCCGACGCTCGGCGCCGGCGCCTACATCTGTGGCGAGGAGACCGCGCTGCTGGAGTCCCTGGAGGGCAAGAAGGGGCAGCCGCGCTTCAAGCCGCCGTTCCCGGCGAACTTCGGCCTCTACGGACGGCCCACCACGATCAACAACACGGAATCGCTGGCCTCCATCCCGGCGATCATCCGCAACGGCGGCGAGTGGTTCGCGGAACTCGGCGTGCCGAAGTCGGGCGGCGAGAAGCTGTTCTCCGTGTCCGGACACGTGAACCAGCCCGGCAACTTCGAGATTCCGCTGGGCACGCCCTTCCGTGACCTGCTCGAGATGGCGGGCGGGGTGCTGGACGGGCGGCAGCTGAAGGCGGTGATCCCGGGCGGGTCCTCCGTGCCCGTGGTGCCCGGCGAGGTCATGATGGACGCCGACATGGACTTCGACTCGATCGCGAAGGCGGGCTCCATGCTCGGCTCCGGGGCGGTGATCGTGATGGACGACAGCACCGACATGGTCCAGGTGCTGCGCCGGATCTCGCGGTTCTACTTCTCCGAGTCCTGCGGTCAGTGCACGCCCTGCCGCGAGGGCACCGGCTGGCTCTACCGCATGCTGACCCGGATCGTCGAGGGTCGCGGCCGCCCCGAGGATCTCGAACGGCTGGACGACGTGGCGGCAAAGATCGAGGGACGCACCATCTGCGCGCTGGGTGACGCGGCCGCGATGCCGGTACGCAGCTTCCTGAAGCACTACCGGCACGAGTTCGAACACTACATTGAGCACGGCAAGAGCCCGGTGGCCCAGGCCGCCTGATTGCCCCGGTGCAGGAAACCGCTATGAGCCAGGATCTGGTCACCCTCGAGATCGACGGTCGGACGCTGCAGGCAGCGAAGGGCGCGATGCTGATCGACGTCGCCGATGAGGCGAACATCCTCATCCCGCGTTTCTGCTATCACAAGAAGCTCTCGGTCGCGGCCAACTGCCGCATGTGCCTGGTGGAGGTCGAGAAGGCCCCGAAACCGCTGCCGGCCTGCGCCACGCCGGTGATGGACGGCATGAAGGTATACACGCGCTCGCCGCTGGCGATCGCCGCGCAGAAGAGCACGATGGAGTTCCTGCTGATCAACCATCCGCTCGACTGCCCGATCTGCGACCAGGGCGGCGAGTGCGAACTCCAGGACGTCGCGATGGGCTACGGCGAGAGCGTGTCCCGCTACGCCGAGGCCAAGCGCGTGGTGAAGGACAAGGACATCGGTCCGCTGATCGAGACCGAGATGACGCGCTGCATCCACTGCACCCGCTGCGTGCGCTTCGGCGAGGAGATCGCGGGCGTGCGCGAACTGGGCGCCACCGGCCGCGGCGAGCACCTGCGCATCGGCACCTTCGTCGAGAACACCGTCAGTCACGAGCTGTCGGGCAACGTGATCGATCTCTGCCCGGTCGGCGCGCTGACCGCGAAGCCCTCGCGCTACATGGCGCGGGCATGGGAGTACCGGCAGTCCCCGACGGTCGCCGCGCACGACGGCGTCGGCTCCAACCTCTTCGCGCACGTGTACAACGGGAAGGTGATGCGCGTGGTGCCGCGGGAGAACGAGGCGGTCAACGAGACCTGGATCTCGGATCGGGACCGCTTCAGCTATGCCGGGCTCTACGCGGAAGACCGGCTTACGACCCCGCGGCTGAAGGAGGACGGCCAGTGGCGCGACGCGACCTGGGAAGAGGCGCTGGCGCGCGTTGCCGAGGCGCTGCGTGACACCGCCCCGGAGCGCATCGGGGCCCTGCTCTCGCCGTCGCTGACGCTGGAGGAGTTCTATCTGGCGCAGAAGGTGCTGCGCGGCATTGGTGCACGGGACATCGACCACCGGCTGGAACAGCTGGACTTCCGCGACGATGCGGCCGCGCCCCTGTTTCCCTGGCTGGGCAGCAGCATCGAGGAGGCCGAGCGCGCGGACGCCGTGCTGCTGGTCGGCTGCAATCCGCGCAGGGAACAGCCGATGCTGGCGCACCGCCTGCGCAAGGCGGCCCTGATGGGCGCGCGGATCAGCGCGATCTACCCGCACCGGCTGGATCTGACCTATTCCACCGAGGCCCAGCTGCTGGGCGCCACGCGCAGCCAGGTCCTGGCCCTGGCCGGGGTCGCGGGACAGCTCGTGGCATCGGGCGGCAAGCTGCCGAAGGTGCTCGAAGAGGTGGTGGCCGCCGCCGCCACCGACGACAGCGAGATCCTCGAGGCGCAGCGGCGCATCGCGACCGCACTCACGCAGGGGCACCAGGCCCACGTGCTGCTGGGTGCCGAGGCCATCGCAAGCCCGGCCTTCGCCACCCTCAGGGCGCTGGCGGGCTGGATCGCGCGCAGCACCGGCGCGCGACTGGGCTACGTGAGCCCGGGAGCCAATGCCTCCGGTGCGTGGCTTGCGGGCTGCGTGCCCCACCGGGGGGTGGGCGGTGCGGCGACCGAAGCCGGCGCGGACGCGATGACGATGCTGGAGCAGGGCCGCGACCTCTTCGTGCTCGCGGGCGTCGATCCGGCCCGCGACCTCGCCGATCCCCGGCTCGCGAAGGCCGCCCTGGAACGCGCCGGCCTGGTGGTCGCGGTGGGCGCCTTCGCGGATGCCGAGCTCGAGTCGGTGGCCGATGTGCTGCTGCCGGTCGCAACCAGCTTCGAGACCTCCGGCACCTTCGTGAATTCGGAGGGGCGCTGGCAGAGCTTCCGCGCCGCCGCCACCGCCCCGGGCGAGGCGCGCCCGGGCTGGAAGGTGTGGCGGGTACTCGGTAACCTTCTCGACGTCCGCGGCATGGACTACCTCGACTCGCGCTCGGTGCGCGACGCCGTCAAGCCGCTGCTGCCGGAGGACGGCTTCAGCACGCAGATCGACCTGCGGCTGGTCCAGGTCGAGGTGCCGGAGCCGGTGGAGGGCCTGGTGCGCATGCAGGTGCGCGGCCTCTACTCCGGGGATGCGCTGGCCAGGCGGGCCGACCCGCTGCAGGCGTCGCCCGAGGGACGCCGCGCCGAGGCGGTCTACGTGAATCCTGATTCGGCCGGCGACCACGCCGACGGCAGCATGGTCCGGATCCGTCAGGGCGCGGAGGAGACGGAGCTGAGACTGGTGCTGGACGATGATGTGCCGGCCGGAACGGTGGTGACCGTTGCGGGCGCACCCGCGCTCGCGCGCCTCGGGGCGCCGGGCACCACCGTGACGCTCGCACGGGCCTGACAAGGAAAGACTGATGTTCGACTGGATCATGGAAAGCTTTTACAACCTCCCGGTGGTGATGCAGATCCTGTTCAAGATCACCCTGATCGTGACACCGCTGATGCTGGCCGTGGCCTACACGACCTACGCGGAACGCAAGGTGATCGGCTACATCCAGGTGCGCATCGGACCGAACCGGGTCGGTCCGCGCGGCTGGCTGCAGCCGATCGCGGACGCGTTGAAGCTGCTGACCAAGGAAGTGATCCTGCCGACCAACGCGAACCGCTTCCTGTTCCTGAGCGCGCCCGTTCTCGCGATCGTCCCGGCGCTGGCCGCCTGGGCGGTGATTCCCTTCGACGACGGCATGGTACTGGCGGACGTCAACGCCGGACTGCTCTACCTGCTGGCCCTGACCTCCCTGGGCGTGTACGGGGTGATCATCGCCGGCTGGGCGTCGAACTCGAAGTACGCACTGCTCGGGGCCATGCGCTCGGCGGCGCAGATCGTTGCCTACGAGATCGCGATGGGCTTCGCGCTGGTCGGGGTCATCATGGCCGCGGGAAGCCTGAACGTCGGCGAGATCGTGCGCGCGCAGGAGGGCAGCGTCTACCACTGGTTCCTGCTGCCGCTGCTGCCGCTGTTCTTCGTCTATTTCATCTCGGGCGTGGCCGAGACCAACCGGGCGCCGTTCGACGTCGCCGAGGGCGAATCGGAGATCGTCGCGGGTTTCCACGTCGAGTACTCCGGCATGGCCTTCGCGGTCTTCTTCCTGGCCGAGTACGCGAACATGATCCTGATCTCGGCCCTGGCCGCGCTGCTCTTCCTCGGTGGCTGGCTCTCGCCGTTCCAGGGTATTCTGCCGGAGGGCGTGTTCGCCTGGCCGGCGATCGGCTGGGTGCTCGACTCGGGCATCCACTGGTTCCTGCTCAAGACGGCGTTCTTCCTGTTCCTGTTTCTCTGGTTCCGGGCGACCTTTCCCCGCTACCGCTATGACCAGATCATGCGGCTGGGGTGGAAGGTGCTGATCCCGGTCACCATCGTGTGGCTGTTCGTGCTCGGCGTATTCATCTTCATGGGGCTTGGGCCGTGGTTCGCCTGAGTCGCGGCGCCGGTCGGCGGGAGGTTTTGTCATGACCGCGATCCGAAACTTCTTCAGGACCTTCCTGCTCTGGGAACTGCTGATGGGCATGCGCCTGACCGGGCGCTACCTCTTCGCACGCAAGGTGACCGTGCAGTATCCGGAGGAAAAGACCCCGATGTCGCCGCGCTTCCGCGGTCTGCACGCGCTGCGCCGCTATCCCAACGGCGAGGAGCGCTGCATCGCCTGCAAGCTCTGCGAGGCGGTCTGCCCGGCGCTGGCCATCACCATCGACTCCGAACAGCGGACCGACGGCACCCGGCGCACCACCCGCTACGACATCGACCTGTTCAAGTGCATCTACTGCGGCTTCTGCGAGGAGGCCTGTCCGGTCGATTCGATCGTCGAGACGCACATCTTCGAGTACCACTTCGAGAACCGTGGCGAGCAGATCATGACCAAGGACAAGCTGCTGGCGATCGGGGACCGCTATGAAAAGGAGATCGCGGCCGCCCGTTCGGCGGACGCGGTCTACCGCTGAGCCAGGGATCGACGATGACCTTCGAACTCCTCCTGTTTTACGTCTTCGGCGCGATCCTGCTCGGGGCGGCGCTGGCGTTGATCACGGTGCGCAACCCCGTGTATGCGGCGCTGTTTCTGGTGCTGTGCTTCTTCACCGCCGCGGCGATCTGGCTGCTCGCCGAGGCGGAGTTCCTGGCGATCGTGCTGGTGCTCGTGTATGTCGGCGCGGTGATGGTGCTGTTCCTGTTCGTGGTGATGATGCTGGACATCAACGTGGAGCAGCTGCGCGAGGGCTTCACCGAGTACCTCCCCGCCGGCCTGGTGGTCGCGGCCGCGATGGCAACGGTGCTGACGCTGGTGATCACCCGCTTCATCACCATGGATCCGCCGGAGCCGGCCGGGGCCGATTACGCGAACACGCTCGAGCTCGGCCGGATCCTGTATACCGACTACGTCTATCCGTTCGAGATCGCGGCGGTGATCCTGCTGGTGGCGATCATCGCCGCGATCTCGCTGACCATGCGGCGACGGCCGGACACGAAGTCCATCGACCCGACCGAACAGATGAAGGCGCGCCGCGAGGACCGGGTCCGGCTGGTCTCGATGGAGTCGGAGCCAAGGGAACGCAAGAAGAAAAAGGGCGCTTAGAAGAACGCTGCAGAGGGACCTCGTCACCGCACGTGCGGCACGGGAACCGGGGAGGCATGGCCGGGATCGCGAGCCTGCGGATCGTCGCCGTGCGCCGCGGTCCGCTGGCGGCTCACGGCCGCGCCCTGCGATGACGGACTGAAGCGGCGTTTGTTTGCACAACCAAGCCTGGCGGCCTGCGTGCCGCCCGCGATGAAGACGGGCTCCGGGCGACCGGGCCCTCACAGGGGATTCAGGACCAACTCATGATTACGCTGTCGCACTTTCTGGTGCTCGCCGCGCTGCTGTTCTCGATCAGCGTGGCCGGCATCTTCCTGAACCGGAAGAACGTGATCGTTCTGCTGATGTGCATCGAGCTGATGCTGCTGTCGGTGAACATCAACTTCATCGCCTTCGCGTTCTTCCTGCAGGACCTCGCGGGCCAGGTCTTCGTGTTCTTCATCCTCACCGTCGCCGCGGCGGAGGCGGCGATCGGGCTGGCGATCCTTGTCCTGCTGTTCCGCAATCGGGGCACCATCAACGTCCAGGATCTGGACGCAATGAAGGGGTAGGCCGGGATGGACACCGTATATCTGATTATCGTACTCGCACCGCTGCTGGCCGCGGCGATCGCGGGGCTGTTCGGCCGGCAGATCGGCCGCATCGGCGCCCACAGCGTGACCATCCTCGCTGTCGGGCTCTCCTTCGTGCTGTCGGCCGTGGTCTTCTATCAGCACGTCTTCAACGGGGTGCCCGTCTACAACGAGACCGTCTACACCTGGATGTTCACCGATGGCCTGCACTTCGAGATCGGGTTCCTGGTGGACAACCTGACCGCGCTGATGATGCTGGTGGTCACCTTCGTGTCGCTGATGGTGCACGTCTACACCATCGGCTACATGGCGGACGATCCCGGCTACCAGCGCTTCTTCGCGTACATCTCGCTGTTCACCTTCGCGATGCTGATGCTGGTGATGGCGAACAACTTCCTGCAGCTGTTCTTCGGCTGGGAGGCGGTCGGTCTCGTCTCCTACCTGCTGATCGGGTTCTGGTACAAGCGCCCGACCGCGACCTACGCGAACATGAAGGCCTTCATCGTGAACCGGGTTGGCGACTTCGGCTTCCTGATCGGGATTGCGACGCTGGTCTTCTACGCCGGCAGCCTGAACTACACCGAGGTCTTCGCAGAGGCGGAGGCGATGCGCGACGCGGTCATCACCATCTGGCCGGGCTGGACCTTCGGCCTGCTGGACCTCGCGCTGATCTTCCTGTTCATCGGCGCGATGGGCAAATCCGCGCAGGTGCCGCTGCACGTGTGGCTGCCCGATTCCATGGAGGGCCCCACCCCGATCTCGGCCCTGATCCACGCGGCGACGATGGTGACCGCGGGCATCTTCATGGTCGCGCGCATGTCGCCGCTGTACGAGTACTCGGTGGCCGCCTTGTCCTTCATCCTGGTGATCGGTGCGATCACGGCCTTCTTCATGGGCCTGATCGGGCTGGTGCAGAACGACATCAAGCGGGTGGTCGCCTACTCCACGCTCTCGCAGCTCGGCTACATGACCGTGGCCCTGGGGGCCTCCGCCTACGCGGCGGCGGTATTCCACCTGATGACCCACGCCTTCTTCAAGGCGCTGCTGTTCCTGGCCGCGGGCTCGGTGATCATCGCGATGCACCACCTGCAGGACATGCGCGCGATGGGCGGCCTGCGTCGGTACATGCCGGTCACCTACGCGACCGCGCTGATCGGTTCCCTCGCGCTGATCGGCTTCCCGTTCTTCTCCGGTTTCTTTTCCAAGGACGCGATCATCGAGGCGGTCGGGTACTCGCAGACCCCCGGGGCGACCTTCGCCTACTGGCTGGTGCTGCTCGGGGTGTTCGTGACCGCGCTGTACACCTTCCGCATGTTCTTCCTCGTGTTCCACGGCGAGGAACGCTTTGATCAGGCGCACAAGTACATGCCGGATCATGGCGATGACCATCACGACGAGCACGGTGACGAGCACCACCACGACCACGGCCCGCTGAAGCCGAAGGAGTCGCCGTGGGTGGTCACCGTGCCGCTGGTGCTGCTGGCGATCCCGTCGGTGGTGGCGGGCTACTTCATCGGCCCGATCCTGTTCGGTGACTTCTTCGCCGACAGCCTGTTCGTGCTCGAGGAACAGGACGTGCTGGCCCAGAAGGGCAAGGGCTACACCGGCGTGCTCGCGTTCGTGCTGCATGGCCTGATGCTGCCGGCCTTCTGGCTGGCCATGGCCGGCCTGGTCAGCGCATGGTATCTGTACATCAGGCGGCCGGACCTGCCGGGCGTGATTGCGCACCGGCTGCGGCTCGGCGTGCGCATCCTCGAGGCGAAGTACGGCTTCGACACCTTCAATGACCGGGTCCTGGCCGGCGGATCGCGCCGTCTCGGCCACTGGCTGTGGCGCTACGGGGATGTCTTCGCGATCGACGGGGTGCTGGTCAACGGCACCGCGCGTTCGGTGGGCTGGATCGCCGCCCGCGCGCGCTCGATCCAGACCGGTTTTCTCTACCACTATGCCTTCGTGATGATCATCGGCCTGCTGGTCCTGATCTTCGCCTTCGTGATCTGAATGCCTGCCGTGATATCGATCGTACGAACCACCGCCTCGGGACCGCAGCAGCGCGCCGCCGACCGCTCCCCGGCGCACCGGGCGCCGGGGCCGACAGGCCTGTCCGCATGCCCCGCACCGGCTTCATCAAGGAACGACCATGTCTACTGAGTGGCCCATCCTGAGTCTGTTGATCTGGCTGCCCATCCTCGGCGGGTTCCTCACGCTCACCGCCGGGCGGGACGCACCCCTGGTCGCGCTGCGGCTGGGGCTTGCGGTGGCCGTGGCCACCTTCGTCGCGAGCCTGTTCCTCTGGCTCGGCTTCGAGCGCGGGACCGCGGAGATGCAGTTCCAGGAGTTCCGTCCCTGGATCGCGGCCTTCAACGTGCACTACCATCTGGGGGTGGACGGCATCTCGATGCCGCTGATCCTGCTGACCACGCTGACCACGGTACTGGTGGTGATCGCCGCCTGGGGCTCGGTGAAGGAGCGCGTCGCCTACTACCTCGCGGCCTTCCTGGTCATGCAGGGGCTGATGATCGGCATGTTCTCGGCGCTGGATGCGGTCCTGTTCTACGTGTTCTTCGAGGCGATGCTGATCCCGATGTTCCTGGTCATCGGCATCTGGGGCGGCCCGCGGCGCGTGTACGCGACGATCAAGTTCTTCCTGTACACCTTCCTCGGCTCGGTCTTCATGCTGATCGCGCTGATCTACATGTACGTCCAGTCCGGCGGCAGCTTCGCGATCCTCGACTTCCACCAGCTGCCGCTGCCGATGACCGCGCAGATCCTGATCTTCCTCGCCTTCTTCGCGGCCTTCGCGGTGAAGATCCCGATGTTCCCGGTACACACCTGGCTGCCGGATGCCCACGTGGAGGCGCCCACCGGCGGCTCCGTGATCCTGGCCGCGGTCATGCTGAAGATCGGCGGCTACGGGTTCCTGCGCTTCAGCCTGCCGATCACGCCGGATGCGGCCGCGGTGCTTGACGTGCTGGTGATCACGCTGTCGCTGATCGCGATCGTCTACATCGGCCTGGTCGCCCTGATCCAGAGCGACATGAAGAAGCTGATCGCCTACTCCTCGATCGCGCACATGGGCTTCGTGACCCTGGGCTTCTTCATCGCCTTCATGATCTACCGCAACACCGGCGACTGGAGTGGCGCCACCCTCGGCATCGCCGGCGGCATGGTGCAGATGATCTCGCACGGCTTCATCTCGGCGGCGATGTTTCTCGCAGTCGGGGTGCTGTACGACCGGCTGCACAGCCGCAACATTGCCGACTACGGTGGGGTGGTGAACACCATGCCCTGGTTCGCCGTGTTCTTCGTACTGTTCGCGATGGCGAACACCGGGCTGCCCGGCACCTCGGGTTTCGTCGGCGAGTTCATGGTGATCCTGGCGGCCTTCCGCGCCGACTTCTGGCTGGCCTTCCTGGCGGCCACCACGCTGATTCTGGCCGCAGCCTACACGCTCTGGCTGGTGAAGCGGGTGGTCTTCGGCGAGATCGGCAATGACAACGTCGCCCAGCTGAAGGATCTGGATCGCCGAGAATTCTTCGTGATGGGCGTGCTGGCCTTCTTTGTGCTGCTGCTCGGGGTCTGGCCGGCTCCGTTGCTCGAGGTCATGAACGCGACCATCGACCACCTGGTCGTGCACATCGCCGAGTCGAAGCTGCCTGCGCTCTGATACGGGACCTGACATGAATTTCGAGATTCCTGCCTTCCTGCCCGCCGTGCCCGAGATGTTCGTGCTGGCCATGGCCTGCCTGATCCTGGCGCTGGACGCCTTCCTGCCCGATTCCCGCCGCGATATCACCTACGGGCTGGTGCAGGCGACCCTGGCGGGCGCCGCGGTCCTGACCCTCTGGCTCGCCGGGCCCGAGACGCAGACGACCTTCAGCGGAACCTTCGTCGCCGACCCGATGAGCGACGTGCTGAAGCTCGCGATGTATGGGGTGACCTTCTTCGTGTTCCTGTACGCGCGTCCCTACCTGATCGAACGCGACATCTACCGGGGGGAGTTCTACGTACTGGGCCTGTTCGCCGTGCTCGGCATGATGGTGATGATCTCCGCGCACAACTTCCTCACGCTGTACCTCGGGCTCGAGCTGCTGGCGCTGTCTTCCTATGCCCTGGTGGCCTTCTGGCGCGACTCGATGCGCGCGTCGGAGGCGGCGATGAAGTACTTCGTGCTCGGAGCGCTGGCCTCCGGGCTGCTGCTCTACGGGCTGTCGATGATCTACGGCATGACCGGCAGCCTGGACATCGCCACCGTCGCGGCCGCGCTGCGCGCGACGGAGGAGGGCATGAACGTGCCGCTGGTCTTCGGCCTCGTCTTCGTGGTCGTGGCCGTCGCCTTCAAGCTGGGGGCGGTGCCGTTCCACATGTGGGTGCCGGACGTCTACGACGGGGCGCCCACCGCGGTCACCCTGTTCATCGCCACCGCACCGAAGATCGCCGGTTTCGCGCTGCTGATGCGCCTGCTGGTCGAGGGCCTGGGCCCGCTGCACGGCGACTGGGGCGACATGCTCGTGGTGCTCGCCGTCCTGTCGCTCGCGGTCGGCAACGTGATCGCGATCGCCCAGACCAGTCTCAAGCGCATGTTCGCGTACTCGACCATCGCCCACGTCGGCTTCCTGTTCATGGGTGTCCTGGCGGGCACCGAAACCGGCTATGCATCGGCGATGTTCTACATCATCGTGTACGCGCTGACGGCGGCCGGCGGCTTCGGAATGATCATCCTGCTGTCGGGTCGCGGCCACGAGGCCGATCAGCTCGACGACTTCAGGGGGCTCGCGCGCCGGAACCCCTGGTTCGCGTTCATCATGCTGCTGCTGCTGTTCTCCATGGCCGGGGTGCCGCCCACCGTCGGTTTCTTCGCCAAGCTGTCGGTGATCCAGGCGGCGATCGGTGCCGGCTACGTGTGGCTGGGCATCTACGCCGTGGTCTTCTCGATCATCGGCGCCTTCTACTACCTCCGGGTGGTGAAGCTGATGTTCTTCGACGATCCGGTGGAGGAGCGGGCCGCGGCGGACCGCGGCGGCGTGTTCGCGACCGCGATCAGCGTGAACGGACTCGCGGTGCTGCTGCTGGGGATCTTCCCCGGCCTGCTGCTGACCCTCACCCACTACGCGGTGGCGGGCTGACGCCCGGAACGCCGAACAGGCAGGGGACAGATGTACAGATCTGTCCCCGGGGGGGGCGCCCCACGCCAACCCTCCCTGGCAGGCGGGGGAGGGGGCTTTAAAGTCGGGGGACAGATTTGCAAATCTGTCCCCAGGGGGATTCGCCGCGCAGGTCCATGACGGTTGGCGCAAGACTATTCGTGCATCATCCGGGGGGGTGCATGACCATCGAGGAATTGCGAGCGAGCGGCCGGCTTCCGAGTCCGAAGGGGGTTGCGCTGTCGGTGATGCGGCTCAGCCGCCGCGATGACGTGACGATGGAGAAGATCGCGGAGGTCGTGCAGACGGATCCCGCGCTCACGGGGCGGCTGATCCGGCTCGCGAACTCCGCGCTGCACGCGGGCCGGCCGGTGGCCGCGGTGCGCGACGCGGTGGTGCGGCTCGGGCTGTGTACCGTGACCCGGGTCACGCTCGGGTTCTCGCTGGTGGATCAGTACCGCGACGGACCCTGCAAGGCCTTCGACTACGAGCGCTTCTGGTCCCGATCGCTGCTGATGGCGCTGGCCGCCCGCGAGTTCGGCGCGCGCGCGCGGCTGCGGGGGGTCGAGGAGCTCTTCGCCTGCGGGCTGCTGGCGGACATCGGCAGTCTTGCGCTGGCGACCGCCTGTCCGTCGGAATACGGCGAGGTGCTGCGCAGGGCGGAGCAGGGGGATGCGCCGCTGCTGCGTCTGGAACGGCAGGTCCTGCAGACGGACCACGACGAGTGTACCGCCGAACTGCTGCGCGAGTTCGGCATCCCGGAGACGCTGGCGGAGCCGGTCTACTACCATCGGTGCCCCGCGGCCTCGGGGTTTGCCCCCGGTTCGCGGCCCGAGCGGATCCTGCAGACGCTGGCGCTCGCGAGTCGGGTTGCGGATCTCGGGTTCGCATCGGAGGCCGCGCGGGCGGAACTCCGGTCGGCCCTGATGACCGAGGCGGCACAGATCGGCCTCGACGCCGAATCCCTGGACACGCTGATGGAGCGCATCGTCGGCGACTGGCATGAATGGAGTCAGCTGCTCAGGGTGCCGGTGCGCTTCGCCCAGCCCTTTGCCCGGATGTCCGGATCGGAACCGGTCCTCCGCGATCACGGGCATGACCCGGTTCCGTTGCGCGTGCTGCTGATCGAGGAGGATCCCTCGAGCCGCCTGCTGCTCAGCGGCATCGTCTCCAGGCTCGGCCACACGGTCTATCCGGCGGTGAACAGGGAGGAGGCACTGGCGCTCGCGCTGGAGGTGGTCCCGCAGGTCGTGATCACCGACTGCGCGCGTCCGGCCGGGGACGATCTCGAGTTCTGCCATTCGCTGCGCGCGACGGACTGGGGGCGCTCGGTCTACCTGATCGCGCTGACCGGGGCCGAGGGCGAGGCCGGGTCGCCCGAACAACTCGGGCTGGATGCGGACGACTATCTGCCCGGACCGGTGAGCGTTCCGCTGATGCGGCTGCGACTGCGCACCGCCTCCCGCCACGTGAGCCTGCTCCAGGAGCGCGAACGCGATCGGGCGCGTCTGGCGAGACTGGCCTCCGACCTGGCCGTCAGCAACCGCCGGCTGGAGGAGGCCGCGCTCACGGACCCGCTCACGAACCTGCCGAACCGGTGTGCGGGCATGGAGTTCCTGGCCCGGGCCTGGAGCGCCGCAGACCGGTACGGGCAGCCGCTGGCCATGATGATGATCGACGTGGACGGCCTGCAGGCAATCAACGGGCTGCACGGTCACCGGACAGGGGATGAGGTGGTGATCGCGGTGGCCTCGGTTCTTCGGGCATCGGGACGCCGATGCGACCACATCTCGCGGATGGGCGGCGCCGAGTTCCTGGTGATCTGTCCGAACACGCAGACCGGCTCGCTCCACGCGGTGGCCGAGCGGCTGCACGATGCGGTCCATGCACTGGGGATTACGGCCGGCGGCCAGGCGGTACCGGTTACGATCGGCATCGGGCTCGCGAGCAGGGAGGGCGACATGCACGACCCGGAGGCCCTGATCCGTGCCGCCGATCGCGCACTGCGGGCCGCCAAGAAGGCCGGCCAAGACCGGATCCGGCGGGTGGAACGCGGGCGGATACAGGCCGTCGGTGGTTGATGCCGGGCGGTGCGCGGGTCGCCTCGTCCCGGGCTCGCGGAGCCCTCGAGTCTTGCGCATCCCCCACCGTTTTGCTATTGTTCCGTTTCTCCGGTGCGGGGTGGAGCAGTCTGGCAGCTCGTCGGGCTCATAACCCGAAGGTCGCAGGTTCAAATCCTGCCCCCGCTACCAATGATGAACAGCCAAGACCCGCGCCCCGCTCCGGCGCGGGTTTTTTTTGTGACCCCAATTCAAAGGGGACAGATTTATTTGAATCTGTCCCCTCGATCGCGCCCAGAGGCCGCTCCCACGACGCGATTCCCGGCATGCGTCCGCAGCCCTTTACCGCGCAGAGGCCCCTGCGGTACTATACCGCTCCCGCGTGGCTGGACGGCTTTACGCCGCGCGGGCCCTGATTGGAAGGATGGTCCGCGTGGCGGTCCTCCCTTGGGGCTGAGATGGAGTTCGCCGGTGGCCGGCAGCCGCGTGGAGCAATCCCGCAGGTCGTCCGCAGGCACATGCCTTGAGGCCCCAACCGGGGCCTTTATTGTTGGGTCCGCGATCTTCGACTCCGGTCGGTGATCCGGGGTAGCGAAGGCTTGGCGGACGCGGGTGAGGCCGGCGACCGTATCCGGGGGCGGTTGGGCGCCCCTTTTTTGTTGGTGCCGGGCGCGCCCGGCGAATCGGGGCCCGTGGCCGGGCCCGGGAGCAGGATGGCGTTGGAGAAGTCGGAGGAACTCGGAGCGATGCTGAGGCCCGTGGTGGGATCGCTGGGCTTCGACCTCTGGGGTCTCGAATACCATGCGGGGTCGCGGCCGGCGCTGCTGCGGCTCTACATCGATCACCCGGACGGCATCACCGTGGATGACTGCGGCAATGTCAGCGAGCAGGTGAGTGCGGTGCTGGACGTCGAGGAGCCCATCCGGGGTGACTACGTCCTGGAGGTCTCGAGCCCGGGAATCGAACGCCCCCTGTTCACCGCTGCGCAGTACCGGCAGTACCTGGGCAGCGAGGTGAAGGTGCGGCTGGCCTGGCCCGAACATGGCCGGCGCAACTACCGTGGCCGCCTGCTGTCCGTGTCCGGTGATGGCGTCGAGATCGAGGTCGATGGCGATGCCTTCCTGCTGCCATTCGGTGCAATCGCCAGGGCGCGGTTGCTGGAGCCGGCCGGGTCCGGTCGTTGATGAACCATCGGTGGCAGTCCGCCGACGTCGTGGAGATGTATTGAATGAACAAGGAGATCCTGCTGGTCGTCGACGCCGTGTCGAACGAGAAGGGCGTGGACAAGAGCGTCATCTTCGAGGCGTTGGAGTCGGCGCTGGCCATGGCGACCCGCAAGCGCCACGGCGGCAAGATGGACGTGAGGGTGAAGATCGACCGCAATTCCGGCGACTACGAGGCCTTCCGGCGCTGGACCGTACTGGACGATGACGACCCGGAATTCGAATCGCCGGAGCACCAGATCCTGCTTTCCTACGCGCGCCAGACGCACCCGGACATCGAGGTCGGCGACGTGATCGAGGAGCCGGTCGAGGCCGTCGACTTCGGCCGCATCGCGGCACAGACGGCGAAGCAGGTGATCGTGCAGAAGGTGCGCGAAGCGGAGCGCGCGAAGGTGGTGGAGGAATACCAGTCGCGGGTCGGCGGCCTGGTGATGGGCATCGTGAAACGCACCGACCGCAACGGTGTCTACATTGACCTCGGCGGCAACGCCGAGGCCTTCGTGCCGCGCGAACACATGATTCCCCGCGAGTCCGTGCGCAACAACGACCGGCTCCGGGGCTACCTGCGCGAGATCCGCCCGGAGGCCCGTGGCCCGCAACTCTTCATCAGCCGTACGGTGCCCGAGTTCCTGATCGAGCTGTTCAAGCTGGAGGTCCCGGAGGTCGGCCAGAACATCATCGAGATCATGGGCGCGGCCCGGGATCCGGGCATGCGGGCGAAGATCGCGGTGCGCTCCAACGATCCCCGGCTGGACCCGGTGGGGGCCTGCGTCGGAATGCGCGGCTCGCGTGTGCAGTCGGTTTCGAACGAACTGGCCGGCGAGCGCATCGACATCATCGTCTGGAACGAGAACCCGGCGCAGTTCGTGATCAACGCGATGTCGCCCGCCGAGGTGCTGTCGATCGTGGTGGACGAGGACAAGCAGAGCATGGACATCGCGGTCGCGGAGGACAAGCTCTCCCTGGCGATCGGGCGCGGCGGCCAGAACGTGCGTCTGGCGTCGCAGCTGACGGGCTGGGATCTGAACGTGATGACCGAGGCGCAGGCGGCCGAGAAGAGCGACGCCGAGGCGCAGGTGGTCCAGCAGCAGTTCATGGACTCCCTGGACGTTGACGAGGAGGTCGCGGCGATCCTGGTGCAGGAGGGATTCACCACCCTCGACGAGGTGGCATATGTCGATGAGCAGGAGCTGCTGGGAATCGAGGAGTTCGATGCGGACATCGTCGCGGAGCTCCGCTCGCGCGCGAGCGACGCACTGCTGACACGGGCGATCGCCGCCGAGGAGCAGCTCGAGGGCGCACAGCCCGCGGACGACCTGATGAACATGGAGGGGATGACCCCGGCGCTGGCCAACAAGCTGGCGGCGCACGGCATCTGCAGCATGGAAGATCTGGCCGAGCAGGCGGTCGATGACGTGGTGGAGGTCACCGGCATCGATGCCGAGCAGGCGGCCGAGCTGATCATGACGGCGCGGGCCCCCTGGTTCGCGGCCGACGCCTGAGGCCGCCCGTGGCCGGTGGAACCAGCGCGCGCTTCGAGCGTATAGAATTGGACAGGAGGTAGGCGCAATGTCGCAGATAACGGTACAGCAACTCGCGGAATCGGTAGGTACGCCGGTCGAGCGCCTGATCGGCCAGCTGAAGGAGGCCGGTGTCGAGGTGGAAGGCCCGGCCGCCCGGGTGACCGACGCGGAGAAGCTGCGCCTGCTGGCGCACCTCCGCGAGACGCACGGCGGTGCCGAAAAGGGCGATGGCGACCGGGTGACGCTGAAGCGCCGTGCGACCACGCAGACCCTGAAGGTCAATGCCGGGCAGGGGCGGACCAAGACCGTCAACGTCGAGGTGCGCAAGCGCCGCCAGCTCCTGCGCAAGCAGCCGGAGGTCGCCCCGGAACCGGTCGCCGAGCCCGTCCCGGAAACGGTTCCGGAACCCGCGGTAACGGAGGCGCCGGCGCCCGAGCCCGCCCCGGAGATGCCGGTTGCCGAGGCCACGCCGGCGGTCGAACCGGAGATGCCGGTGGCTGCCGAGCCGGCCGAGCCCGAGGCGCCGCCGGCGCCCGAGCCGGAGGCCGAGCCTGAAAAGGCGGAAGCGGCCCCGACGCGGCCGCTCAGTCGCACCGAGCAGCTCGCCCGCCAGGTGGAGGTCGAACGCGACGCGATGCGTCGCGCGGTCGAACAGCGCCAGCAGGAACAGGAAGAGCGGCGGCAGCGGCAGGAACAGAAGCAGCGGGAAGAGGAGGCCGCGGCGCGCGCGAAGGCCGAGGAGAAGGCGCGCATGGAGCGCAAGGAAGAGGTGCTCAGGGAGCTCGCGGACAAGGAGGTGAAGGCCCGGCAGGAGGCCGCGGCCAAGGCCGAGCCGGCGAAGAAGAAGGGTCGGCGCGGTGGCCGCGAGCCCGAGGGCGGCCGCCGGGAGCTGCACGTGACCGGCGAGCGGCGCGGACGCCGGGAAAAGGGCAGGAGCCGCGTGGCGCAGACCGCCGCCGCCGCCGCAGTGGCCAGCAAGCACGGCTTCGCGCGGCCGACCGCGCCGGTGGTGCGCGAGATCGAGGTGCCGGAGACCATCACCGTGGGCGAGCTGGCCCAGGCGATGGCCATCAAGGCGCCGCAGCTGATCAAGGCGCTGATGGGCATGGGCGTGATGGCGACGATCAACCAGAGCATCGACCAGGACACCGCGGTGCTGGTGGTCGAGGAGATGGGGCACAAGGCGATCCCCGCCCAGGCCCGAAGCATCGAGGACGAGATCACCCTGGACATCGAGCAGAGCCTGGACATGAAGCCGCGTCCGCCGGTGGTCACGGTGATGGGGCACGTGGACCACGGGAAGACCTCGCTGCTGGACTATATCCGCAAGGCCAAGGTCGCCTCGGGCGAGGCCGGCGGCATTACCCAGCACATCGGTGCCTATCACGTCCCGAACACGCGGGACGGCATCACCTTCCTGGACACTCCGGGACATGCCGCATTCACCGCGATGCGGGCCCGGGGCGCAAAGGCCACGGACATCGTGATCCTGGTGGTCGCCGCGGACGACGGCGTGATGCCGCAGACCATGGAGGCGATCGAGCACGCGAAGGCCGGCGGCGTACCGCTGGTGGTCGCCGTGAACAAGATCGACAAGCCGGACGCGGATCCCGAGCGGGTGATGAACGAGCTGGCCCAGCGCGAGGTGATACCGGAGGCCTGGGGCGGCGACACGCAGTTCGTCCAGGTCTCGGCTCTGACCGGCCAGGGCGTCGACGAACTGCTGGAGGCGGTGGGGCTGCAGGCCGAGCTGATGGAACTGAAGGCGCCCGACGAGGGTCCGGCGCGCGGCGTGGTGATCGAGTCGCGCCTGGACAAGGGGCGGGGACCGGTCGCGACGGTCCTGGTGCAGTCCGGCTCCCTGAAGCACGGCGACATCGTGCTGAGCGGACAGGAGTATGGCCGCGTGCGCGCGATGTTCGACGATACCGGCTCGGGAGTGAAGGAGGTCGGGCCGTCGATGCCGGTGGAGGTGCTCGGCCTGTCGGGCGTGCCCAACGCCGGGGACGAGGTCCTCGTGGTCGCGGACGAGAAGACCGCGCGCGAGGTGGCCGCGCACCGCGAGACCCGCCAGCGCGAGCACAAGCTGGCCGCGCAGCAGGCCGCCAAGCTGGAGAACATCTTCAACCAGATGCAGGAAGGCCAGGTCGCGACCGTGAACATCCTGCTGAAGGCGGATGTCCAGGGCTCGGCCGAGGCGCTGCGCGATTCGCTGATCAAGCTCTCCACCGACGAGGTCCGGGTGAAGGTGGTGTCCACCGGCGTGGGCGGCATCTCGGAGTCCGACATCAACCTCGCGATGGCCAGTCAGGCGATCATCATCGCGTTCAATGTGCGTGCCGACGCGGGTGCGCGCCGCCTTGCCGCGGACAACGACGTCGATATCCGCTACTACTCGGTGATCTACGAGGCGATCGAGGACGTGAAGCACGCGCTCTCCGGCCTGCTGTCGCCAGAGACACGGGAGGAGATCGTCGGTCTGGCCGAGGTGCGCGACGTCTTCAAGGCCTCGGGCTTCGGTGCGGTCGCCGGCTGCCTGGTGGTCGAGGGCACGGTCCGGCGCGGCAACCCGATCCGCGTGCTGCGCGATAACGTGGTGATCTACGAGGGCGAACTGGAGAGCCTGCGGCGCTTCAAGGAAGACGTCAGCGAGGTCCGTACCGGCACGGAGTGCGGGATCGCGGTGAAGAATTACAACGATGTCCGTCCCGGTGACCAGATCGAGGTGTATCAGCGGGTTGAAGTGGCCCGGACGCTCTGATGACGGCCCGTCGGGACTATCAGCGCAGTGATCGCGTGGGCGACCAGATGCAGCGCGAGCTGGCCGAGCTGATCCGGCTCGAGGTCAAGGACCCGCGCGTCGGCATGGTGACCCTCTCCGGGGTGGAGGTCTCGCGCGACCTCGCGCATGCGAAGGTCTTTTTCACCCAGCTCGGCGGGGAGGAAAAGGGGCGGGAGGCGGAGCAGGGGCTGAACCACGCGGCCGGCTACCTGCGTCACGAACTGGGCGCGCGCATGCGCCTGCGCACCGTGCCGCAGCTGCGTTTCATCTACGACGATACCCCCGAGCGGGGCGCGCGCCTGTCGGCCCTGATCGATTCGGCGATCGCCGAGGACGAGGCCCACCATGCCGGGGAACCGCCGCCGGAGGATTCCGGCGGCCGGGACGACGACCGCTGAGGGGTCGGGCGGGATACCCCAGCGGTGTCCCTCTCCGGCCTCCGCCGCATGCCGATCCAGCGCCGCGACATCGACGGCATCATCCTGCTGGACAAGCCCCGGGGATGGACCTCCACCCAGGCGCTGGGGCGGGTGAAGTACCTGCTGGCCGCGCGCAAGGCGGGGCACACCGGCAGTCTCGATCCCCTGGCGACCGGTCTGCTGCCGCTCTGCTTCGGCCAGGCGACGAAGGTCTCCGGCTGGCTGCTGGACGCCGACAAGCACTACGAGGCGGTGGCCCGGCTGGGCCTGGTCACCACGACCGGCGACATGGAAGGCGAGGTGCTGCGGGAGGCTCCGGTGCCCTCCCTGTCCGCCGGCGCGATCGAACGGGCCTGCGCCGGTCTGCGCGGCGAGATCCGGCAGGTGCCCCCGATGCACTCGGCACTGAAACACCAGGGCCGGCGCCTCTATCAGCTCGCGCGTGCGGGCGTCGAGGTGGCACGGCCGGCGCGCACGGTGCAGGTGCATGCGCTCAGCGCGTCGCTGGTGGCTCCCGACCGGCTGCGGCTGGCGGTCCGGTGCAGCAAGGGCACCTACATCCGCACCCTGGTCGAGGACCTGGGCCAGGCGCTCGGCTGCGGTGCGACGGTCGCGGAACTGCGCCGGACCGGCCATGGGGCCTTCGCGGCAACCGACATGGTGACGCTGGAGACCCTCGAGGCCGCGGCCGCGGAGGCGGGGCCGCAGGGTCTCGAGCGCTGGCTGCTGCCGGCCGACCGGGCGCTGGCGGACCGGCCGGCGGTCCGGCTGGACGCCGCGAGCAGCCGGTTCCTGCGTCAGGGGCAGCCGGTGTTCGTCCCGGGGGTGCGGGAGACGGGGCCATTGCGCCTCTACGATGCCGCGGGCGTCTTCATCGGCGTCGGGTCGCTGCAGGACGACGGCCGGGTGGCGCCGCGCCGTCTGTTCGTTTCGCCGGTTTCCTGTTAATTCATGCCGCTGGCATGCTAATATTTCGCGCCTTTGGGGGACCTCGTACGGTCACGGGGTTCTGCGTGCGCGGCCGGCACCCATCCCGGCCGTGTGCACGGCCCCGCCAGTGCAGATGAAGCCGCACAGTGCGCTGCGGGGCGCCGGCGGCCGCACCAGGGGCAGACAACAGGTTCTTTTCGTTTTCAGGAGTCGAGCAAGACATGCCATTCAACACCGAAACCAAGACGGCCATCGTCGAGGAACATGGTCGGGGTCCCAAGGACACCGGCTCGCCCGAGGTCCAGGTTGCCCTGCTGACCAAGCGCATCCAGCACCTGATGGGGCACTTCGAGACCCACAAGAAGGACCATCACTCGCGCCGCGGACTGCTGAAGATGGTCAATCAGCGCCGCAAGCTGCTCAGCTATCTGAAGGGCAAGGATCAGCAGCGTTACCAGGCGCTGGTGCAGACCCTCGGGCTGCGTCGGTAAGTCCACCTCGGAGCGGGAAGGAAAGCGTGTCATACAAGAAGACATTTGAGTACGGTAATCACACGGTCGTGATGGAGACTGGCGACATCGCCCGTCAGGCCAACGGGGCTGTGCTGGTCAACGTGGCGGACACCGTGGTGCTGGTCACCGTGGTCGCGCGCAAAGAGGCCGATCCCGGCCGCGACTTCTTCCCGCTGACGGTGAACTACCAGGAGCGGACCTATGCGGCCGGCAAGATTCCCGGCGGCTTCTTCAAGCGCGAGGGACGCCCGAACGAGAAGGAGACGCTGACCAGCCGGCTGATCGACCGGCCGCTGCGGCCGCTCTTCCCGGAGGGCTTCAAGCACGAGACGCAGGTCATCGCGACGGTGATGTCCATCAATCCCGAGGTGGATCCGGACATCCCTGCGCTGATCGGCGCCTCCGCCGCGCTGGCGGTCTCCGGCGTCCCCTTCGCAGGGCCGGTCGGTGCCGCCCGGGTCGGGTATCGTGATGGCGGCTACCTGCTGAATCCCACGGCCAGCGAGCTGGCCACGTCGGAACTGGATCTGGTGGTCGCGGGAACCGAGAACGCCGTGATCATGGTGGAGTCCGAGGCCCACGAACTGTCGGAGCAGGTGATGCTGGGCGCCGTGATGTACGGCCACGAGCAGATGCAGGCCGCGATCACCGCGATCCGCGAACTGGCGGCGGCCGCCGGCAAGCCGGCCTGGGACTGGACGGCCCCCGAGGGCGCCCACGGCCTCGAGGACCAGATCGCGGCGATGGTCCGTGACGACCTGGTCAGTGCCTACCAGATCGCCGAGAAGCAGGCCCGGACGGACCGCCTGAACAGCCTGCGCTCGGATGTGGTCCAGCGGCTGGCGACGGGCGCGGAGGGCGCCCCCTCCGCCGAGGCGGTGAAGACCGCCTTCCACGATCTCGAGTACCGCATCGTCCGCGACCGTATCCTCGACGGCAATCCGCGTATCGACGGCCGCGACGCCCGCACCGTTCGGCCGATCACCGTGCAGACCGGTCTCCTGCCGCGCGCCCACGGTTCGGCCCTGTTCACCCGCGGCGAGACCCAGGCGCTGGTGGTGGCCACTCTCGGCACCGACCGTGACGCTCAGGTGATCGATGCGATCGAGGGCGAGCGCCGCGAGCGCTTCATGCTGCACTACAACTTCCCGCCGTACTGCACCGGCGAGACCGGCATGGTCGGGACGCCGAAGCGCCGGGAGATCGGCCACGGCCGCCTGGCGAAGCGCGGCGTGCAGGCGGTGATGCCGACGGGTGACAGCTTCCCCTATGTAATCCGCGTGGTCTCCGAGATCACCGAGTCGAACGGCTCGAGCTCGATGGCATCGGTCTGCGGCACCAGCCTGGCGCTGATGGATGCCGGCATTCCGTTGAAGGCGCCGGTGGCCGGCATCGCCATGGGGTTGATCAAGGAGGGCGATCGCTTCGCCGTGCTGTCCGACATCCTCGGTGACGAGGATCACCTCGGCGACATGGACTTCAAGGTCGCCGGGACCCGGGATGGCGTGACCGCACTGCAGATGGACATCAAGATCGACGGCATCACCCGCGAGATCATGGAGCGGGCGCTGGACCAGGCCCAGGCCGGGCGTCTGCACATCCTCGAGCGGATGAGCGAGTCGATCAGCTCGCACCGCACCGAGATGTCGTCCTACGCGCCGCGTTTCCTCACCATGCGCATCAACCCGGAGAAGATCCGGGACGTGATCGGGAAGGGCGGCGCCACGATTCGGGCGCTGACCGAGGAGACCGGTACCTCCATCGACATCACCGATGACGGAACCGTGAAGATTGCCTCCACGGACCAGGCCGCCGGTGAAGAGGCCCGCCGCCGGATCGAGGAGCTGACCGCCGACGTCGAGGTGGGACGCGTCTACAGCGGGCGGGTCGTGAAGATCATGGACTTCGGCGCCTTCGTGTCGATCCTTCCGGGTCGCGACGGACTGGTGCACATCTCCCAGATCTCCAATGACCGGGTCGAGAACGTCACCGACTTCCTGAACGAGGGCGACACGGTGACCGTGAAGGTGCTGGAGGTCGACAAACAGGGACGCATCCGCCTCAGCATGAAGGCCGTCGAAGCCGCCTGATGTTCCCGGCAAGCGCGTGCGCCGCCACGGCGGCGTGCACCGCCCCGTTGGTGCGCCGGCGGGCCAAGTCTCTCTGAAGGTGCGGGTGGGCCGTGGATCTGGTCAGCATACGGAAGAGTTACCGGCGTTACGCACGGCACTATGACGTGATCTTCGGGCGTGTCTTCGCCCGGGGCCGCCGCCTCGCACTGGAGACGCTGGCCCCGGTCTCGGGCAAGCGTGTGCTGGAGGTCGGGGTGGGGACCGGTATCTCGCTGCCGTTCTATACCCCGGACGCCGAGGTCGTCGGCATCGATGTCAGCCGGGAGATGCTCGAGGTCGCGCGCCAGCGCCTCGCCGAAGGGGACTGCTCGGCCGTGACCGGCCTGGTCGAGATGAATGCCGAACAGCTGGCCTTCACCGATGACAGCTTCGACGCGGTGGTCGCGATGTACGTCGCCTCGGTGGTGCCGAATCCCGACCGGCTGTTTGCCGAGATGTGGCGGGTCTGCAGGCCGGGAGGGCAGATCCTCGTGGTCAACCACTTCGCCTCGCGGCAGTGGATCCTGCGCAGCCTGGAACGCAGCCTGCGGCCGCTCTCCCGGGCGGTGGGATTCCGTCCGGACATGGAACTGAACGATTTCGTGGCGGTGACCGGTCGCGAGCCGGTGGCCATCGAGCCCGCGAGCCTGTTCGGCTACTGGAAGCAGGTGCAGTTCACCAAATCCCTCTGAACCGGGAGCGGCTCTCGGCCGCGCTGCCCTTCGCCCGGCGCGCCATCGCGGCTGGAAGCCGCTCCTACAGATCGGAG
>NZ_JAWLHP010000022.1:0-6170 GCF_041690275.1 Thioalkalivibrio sp. | reverse complement strand
GGGCGCGCCATCGCGGCTGGAAGCCGCTCCTACTGGCCTTCGGAGATTCATGGGGTCGACCTGTGAATCTTCCGATCGGGTCCTTCTTTGCCGGGCGTGCTCTGGAGTAGAGTAACGGAGTCTCCGCTTCCGCCTCAGGAGCCCGGCCCGGATGTCCATCGACTGGAAGTCCTACGACCCATCGCCCTTCTACGACGAGCTGATCGCCGCTCCGGGCAAGCCCCGCCCGGTGGCACGCAAGCTGATGGAGTACCTCAGTTCCCTGGATGACCGGGAGCTGCAGGTGCGCAAGCAGGCCGCTGATCACGCGATCCTCGAGATGGGCATCAGCTTCACGGTCTACAGCGAAGGCGAGAACATCGATCGCGCCTGGCCCTTCGACATCGTCCCGCGGGTGATCCCGAAGCGCGAGTGGGAGGGGGTGCAGGCCGGCCTCGTGCAGCGCCTGACCGCGCTGAACCTGTTCATCGACGACGTCTACAACGACCAGAGGATCTTCCGGGACAAGGTCCTGCCCAAGTACGTGCTGAACAAGTCGCGGAACTTCCGGGAACAATGCCGCGGCATCAGGCCGCCGCACGGCGTATGGGCGCACATCTGCGGGTCCGACCTGGTGCGCGACCGGGACGGCACGCTGTACGTGCTCGAGGACAATCTCCGCGTCCCGTCGGGGGTGTCCTACATGCTGGAGAATCGCGAGGTGACCAAGCGGGTCTTCCCCGAGGTCTTCGAGAACTCCAGCATCCTCCCGGTGGACGAGTACCCCACACAGCTGTTCGACATGCTGGCCGCGATCTCGCCGCGGCCGCAGGACTACCCGGAGATCGCGGTGCTGACGCCCGGGATCTTCAACTCCGCCTACTTCGAACACTCCTTTCTCGCCCAGCGCATGGGCGCGGAGCTGGTGGAGGGCGCGGATCTCGTGGTTGGCGACGACGACTGCGTGTACATGCGCACCATCGAGGGGCTGGAGCGGGTGGACGTGATCTACCGTCGTATCGACGACGACTTCATGGATCCGGAGGAATTCAATCCGGACTCCCTGCTCGGGGTGCCGGGGCTGATGCGGGCCTGGCGCAACGGTAAGGTGGGGCTCGCAAACGCGCCGGGCTCGGGCGTGGCCGACGACAAGGTGATCTATGCCTACGTGCCGGCGATGATCCGGTACTACCTGGACCAGGAGCCGGTGATCCCCAACGTGCCGACCTATCTCTGCGTGAACGAGAAGGACCAGGCCTACGTGCTCGACCACCTGGACGAACTGGTGGTGAAGCCCGCGAACGAGTCCGGCGGCTACGGGATGCTGGTGGGTCCGCAGGCGTCGAAGAAGCAGCGGACCGAGTTCGCCCAGCTGATCAAGAAGGATCCGCGCAACTACATCGCGCAGCCGACACTGAACCTGTCGGTGGCCCCCACGCTCTGTGACGAGAGCCTGGAGCCCCGCCACCTCGACCTGCGGCCCTTCGTGCTGCAGGGTGTGCGCACGGACGTGACTGCCGGGGGCCTGACCCGGGTGGCGATGCGCAAGGGCTCCCTGGTGGTGAACTCCTCGCAGGGCGGCGGCAGCAAGGACACCTGGATCGTGGACGAGGAGGACTGAGATGCTCTCGAGGGTCGCGGAACGCGTGTATTGGCTGGCCCGTTACGTCGAGCGCGCGGAGAACACCGCGCGCATGGTGATGTCCTTCCACCTGGTCGCCCTGGACATGCCGAAATCGGTGCCGCTCACCTGGAAGAACCTGGTGGCGGTGACCGGCAAGGAGGACATCTTCGAGGAGCACTACCAGCGCGAGGACGAACGCAACTGCGTGAAGTTCCTGCTCGCGGATCACTACAACCCGAGCTCGGTCTCCAGCTCGCTGAAGTCGGCGCGGGAGAATGTACGCACCACCCGCGACCTCGTGCCCTCGGAGGCCTGGGAGATCGTCAACGAACTGTACCTGTTCGCGCGCGACAACCTCGACAGCGGTCTCGGGAAGCGCGGCCGCTACCAGTTCCTGACCGAGGTGGTGCAGCGCTGCCAGACGCTGACCGGGCTGCTGGCCGGCTGCATGAGCCACGATCCGGCCTACGACTTCATCCGCCTCGGGCGCAACCTGGAACGCGCGGACATGACCTCGCGCCAGATCGACGCCGGCGCCCTGCGCCTGCTGAAGCGGCCGGAGGGCGATGCCGCCGGTCCCTACGAGGGACTGTTGTGGACCGGCATCCTGCGCTCGCAGAGCGGCTTCCAGATGTACCGCCAGCACGTGAAGCGGCGCATCAACGGCGTCGACGTGGTCCGCTTCCTGCTGCAGGACATCCCGTTTCCGCGCGCGGTCGCACATTCGCTGGACTACGTGCGCGGCGCGATCGAGCGGTTGCCCCGCAATGAGGTGCCGCTGCGGCTGGCGCTGCAGGCGCGGCGGCACGTGCTCAAGGCCGAGGTCGATCAGCTGATCGATGACGATCGCCTGCACGACTTCATCGACGCGCTGCAGCAGGAGATCGCCGGGCTTCACGGTGCGATCGTCGATACCTGGTTCGCGCTGGACAGGGCCGCCTGAGGGCCGGGGGTTCGGCTGGTGCCCGGAGGCCCTGCCATGAGGTCATGCAGCCCATGAACGGCATGAAACAGGCGCAGGACACGGCGCCGCGTCGGCAGCCTGGCTCCCGGCGCGACGTGCTGCACGACTATGCGCCGGTCGCGGGGAATGCGGACGAGCTGCTTCTGCCCGACGGCAGGCCGCGGGCGCACTGGCTGCCGCTGCTGCGCGCGCTGGAGGCGCACGAGGGTGCCACGCTACGCGGCATCGGGCGGGAGACCCGGCGCCTGGTCGATGAGCTGGGGGTTACCTACCACGTCTATTCGGATCCCGCCGGCGTGCAGCGTCCCTGGCCGCTGGATGCGCTGCCCCAGTTGCTGGACCCCGGTGAATGGGCGTCGATCGAGCACGGCCTGTCCCAGCGGGCACGCCTCTTCGAATGGATCCTGAGGGATGTCTTCGGCCCGGGCGAACTGCTGCGGGCGAACCTGGTTCCCCCGGAGTTCCTCGCGGCGCACGCCGGCTTTCTGCCGGTGCTGAAGGGCTCCCTGCACGCCGGACTCCCGGTGGTCAGCCTGTATGCGGCCGACCTCGCCCGTGATCGGGACGGCCGGTTCCGGGTGATCGGCGACCGTGCCCAGGCGCCCTCCGGCAGCGGCTATGCGCTGCAGAACCGGGAAATCCTGTCGCGGACCTGGCCGGCCACCTTCGCCGAGCTCGGTGTGCGGGACCTGGGGCCGTTCTTCGACGGCCTGCACCGGGGACTGCGCGACCTGGTCCCGGATGTCGCGGAGCCGCGCATCGTGCTGCTCTCGCCGGGGCCGCTGAACGAGGCCTGGTTCGAACACGTGCTGCTGGCGCGCCGGCTCGGGCTGGTGCTGGTGCAGGGTCAGGACCTGGTCTTCCGTGATGGACGCATCTGGCTGAGCACGCTCGGGCAGCTGGAGCGCGTCGACGTGATCCTCCGCCGCGTGGATGACGCCTGGTGCGATCCGCTGAGCCTGGACCCGGATTCGCGGCTGGGCGTTGCCGGCCTGGTCGAGGCGGTGCGCCATCGCAACGTCGTGGTGACCAACGCGCTCGGCACCGGTCTGCTGGAGAGCCCGGCGTGGCCCGCGTTTCTGCCGGCCATCGCCCGTTTCGCGCTCGGCGAGGATCTGCTGCTTCCCTCGGTGGCCACCTGGTGGTGCGGTGACCCCGATTCGCTGGAACACGTGATGACCCAGGGCCACGACCTCGTGGTGCGCAGCATCGACCGAATCGAGGGCGGCCGGCCGCTGTTTCCGGGCGAGATGCCGGGCCCGGAACGGGAGGCGCTGTACCGGCAGATCCGCGCACAGCCCACCCGCTTCGTCGGGCAGGAGCGCGCGGGGCTGTCCACCATGCCCTGCCTGGACGAGCAGGGGGGCGTGGAACCGCGGCACGGAACGGTCCGGGTCTTCGCCAGCCAGTTTGCGGGCGGGGTCCAGGTGCTGCCGGGCGGTCTGACCCGTGTGGCAAGGCGGCCGGGAGACCGTCTGGTGTCGAACCAGGAGGGAGGCGTCAGCAAGGACACCTGGGTGCTGCCACCGGCCGCAGGGGCGGTCGCCCCGGATGGGCAGCCCGGCGTCGCGGCGCCGGAGCCCGGTGTCCGTCTGCCCGCCAGTCTCCCGCGGCGGGTCGCCGACGATCTGCTCTGGGCCGGACGCTACGCGGAACGGGCGGAGGGGCTGATCCGGTGGTTCCGCCTGCTCCTGCGCCGGCTGCAGGCGATCCGAACCGAGGGCCGCGCCGGCGACGGGGTCACCGACCGCATGCTGCGCGCGCTGACTCACCTCAGCTGCAGCTATCCGGGCTTCGTCGGTCCGGACAGCGCGGAACAGGGCCTGTTGCACCCGGAGGCCGAGCTCCTGCGGCTGCTGACCGATTCCGGCGCGCCCGGCAGCGTGCCTGCCGCGCTCGCGGCCCTGCAGAACACGGCGAATGCGCTGCTCGATCGATTGTCCGCGGACAGCGTGCGCGTGCTGAGCGGGCTGCGCGACGCCGCGCAGCCGCTGGCCGCGCTGCGCGATCCGCTGGCGGCGGGCGGTGTGCTCGACGATGTGACCGTGCACCTGCTGGCGCTGTCGGGTCTCGCCCAGGAGAGCATGCTGCGCGAGGACGGGTGGCGCTTCATGGACTGCGGCCGACGCCTGGAGCGGGGCCTGATGCTGGTCAACCTGTTGCGTGCCACCGTCGTGGTGCCGTCCGCGCAGCGGGAGGCGGCACTGCTGAACAACATGGTGCTGGCCTTCGCCGAGAGCCTGTCGGTCTACCGGGCGCAGCCGGCGAGCCGGCGCGACGACGCCGGCCTGCTCGATCTGCTGCTGCTGGAGACCGGAAATCCGCGCGCCCTGATCTACCAGCTGGACCGGCTGCTGGAGCACCTGGAGCGGCTGCCGCGCCTGGAACGGCAGCCGCGTCTTCCGGAGCACGCCCGGCACTTCGAGGAGGCGAGGGCACGCCTGCGCCTCGCGGCGATCGAGGACTGGACCGCGGGGCCGGGCACCATGCGCAACGAGCTCGATGGGCTGCTGGCGGCACAGCAGCAGGCACTGGATGCGGGCTATCGCGCGCTGTTCGCGCACTACCTCGCGCCGGCCCCGACCCTGCCGCTGGTGGGGCGGATGGACGGATGAAATACCGCGTCCGTCACATCACCCGCTACCGCTATGCGGCGCCGGTGCACGGCAGTCTCAACGAGCTGCACCTGAAACCCCGGCGGGCGCCGCTGCAGCAGCTTCACCACTACCGGCTGGAGGCGGAGCCGCGGCCACGCTACCTTGCGGAGCACGTGGACGCCTTCGGCAATCCGGCCTGCGTGCTGAACATCGACCAGGTGCACCGGGAGTGGAACGTCACCACGGTATTCGAGGTCACGCGCCACGCGGCCGAGGCCGAACTCGCGTTCGAGCCGCCGTTGTCCCTGGAGGCGGCCCGTGCGCGCCTCCGCCAGGACGTGGACACCGCGGCGCTGGATGCGCGCGGGTACACCCAGGCATCGCCGCTGCTGCCGCTCCAGCCGGACCTGCTGCGGCGCCTTTGCCTGCCCGAGGATGCCGATCAGGGCATCGAGGCCGTGGGCCGGCAGGTGTCCCGTTTCATCCACCGGGAGTTCGCCTACCGCCCCGGACAGACGGAGGTGAGCACGCCGCTGTCCCGGGTGATCGAGAGCCGGATGGGCGTCTGCCAGGACTTTGCCCACCTCGCGATCGCCTGCAGCCGTGCGCTCGGGATCCCGGCGCGCTATGTGTCGGGATACCTGGAGACGCGGCCGCCCGAGGGCGCCGAGAGACTCGTGGGTGCCGACGCCACGCATGCCTGGTTCGCGGTGTACGATCCGGCCCGGGGCTGGCTCGAATTCGATCCCACCAATGACGCGGTGCCGGACCAGCGCTACATCACGCTGGCCTGGGGGCGCGATTACAGCGATGTGGCGCCGGTACGCGGTGTGGTCCGCGGTGGCGGTCAGGATCACGACCTGCAGGTGTCCGTCGATGTCCAGCCGATCGGCCAGGACTGACGGCGCGTCGGCGCGAAGATGAGGCCCGGAAACGAGGGGTATTCAAGCCGGCGTAGGGTGGGCCAAGCGCAGCGGGCCCACCATCCCCATCGTGTCGGTCCGTG
>NZ_JAWLHP010000021.1:21094-45993 GCF_041690275.1 Thioalkalivibrio sp. | reverse complement strand
TCGGGGGCGCTATAGCCGGCTCAAGGTCACAGTGCGCCGGAAGCGGGCCAGCGCGGCGACGAACGCCAGTGACCCGATCGCTGCAGTCGCCAGCAGCGGTTGCCAGACGTCCGCGAATCCGGCGCCGCGGAACAGCACGGCCTGACTGAACGCGACGAAGTGAGTGGTCGGTGAAACCAGCATCACGCGCTGCAGGAACTCCGGCATGGCGTCGAGCGGCGTGTTGGCGCCGGACAGCATGTACATGACCAGGAACACCGGGATCGACAGCAGACCGAACTGCGGCATGGTGCGCGCCACCGTGGCGAGCAGAATCCCGATCGCGGTCAGCGCGGCGAGGTAGCACGCCAAACCGAAGACGAACAGGGCCACGGAGCCGGCCAGCGGAACACCGAGAAAGCCGCGGATGACGATCAGTAGCGATAGCGTCGCCGCCACCAGGATCACCAGGGCATTGGACCAGACCTTGGCCAGCATGATCTCGCCGGCGTTGAGCGGCATGATCAGCAGGTGCTCGAGCGTGCCGTGTTCGCGCTCGCGAATCAGCGCCGCACCGGACAGCAAGATCCCGAGCAGGGTGCTCATGTTGACCAGCTGCATCACCGACATGAACCAGCTCGAGTTCCCGTTCGGATTGAACGCCAGCCGGGTGACCGCCTCCACCGGAACCGGTTCGCGGGACGCGCCTGCGGCGAGGTAGTTCTCGGCCTCCAGCACCAATGCCTGCTCGAGGTAGCGCGCGCCGGCCCCCGCCTGGGCCATCGCGGTGGCGTCGATATTGAGCTGGATCGCGGGATGCTTGCCCTCGATCAGATCCGACTCGAGGCCGGCCGGGATGTCCAGCACAAAGGTGTAACGGGCGGCGTCCATGGCCGGATTCACCTGGTCCATGTCGATCTCCGCCGGTGGCTGGAAATAGGGTGGCCGCAGCACCTCGACCATCTGCCGGGAGAGTGATGAACGGTCCTGGTCGACCACCGCGATGGAGGCGTTTTCCAGCTCCAGCTTGACCCCGCGGGCCGGGGCCACAATCGCAAAAGTGAAGGCGTACAGGATCAGCAACACCATCACTGGGTCGTGGCGCAGGCTGATCATCTCCTTGAGGCCGAGCCGGTAGACGCTGCGCCAACGCATCTCAGCGCTCCTGGCCCCGCAGCAGCAGGCGCCCAAGCACGACGAAGCCGATCCCGAAGGCCGCCAGCACGAGGAAATCGGGCCACAACTCGTGGAGCCCGAGACCTTTGGTGAAGGTGCCGACGCTGACGTGGTGGAACCAGGCGCTGGGAAAACCCAGACCCATATAATGCGCCGGGCCGGTGAGCGATGACACGGGGACCAGCATGCCGGAGAACAGGATGGTCGGGATGGTGCTCACAATGGCGGTGGCGAAGATGGCCGCGATCTGGCTGCGCATGAAGGTCGACATCAACAGCCCCAGGCCGGTGCTGGCGAACACGAACAGCAGGGCGCCCAAGGACAGGGCGGCAAGGCTGCCTTGCAGTGGCAGCCGGAAAAGCAGCAGCGCCTGCAGCAGCAGGAGCACGAAACCGAGCAGGGCCAGCCCAACGTAGGGCAGCTGTTTGCCGAGCAGGAATTCGATGCCGCGGGTCGGGGTGGCGTAGTAGTTGGTGATTGAGCCCAGCTCCTTTTCGCGCACCACGCCGACCGCGGTCATGGTCGCGGGGATCATGATCAACAGCAGCATCATGATCGCTGGCACCATGGCGTAGATGCTCTCGAACGACTGGTTGTAGCGGAACCGGGTCTCGATCTCTACCGGTGCCCGGGTCGCCGCTGCGAGGCCGATGTTGTCCGTGGAGTCGACGAAGTGGCGGTGCACGCCCTCGACATAGCCTCGAATCGTGTCGCCGCGCATCGGGACGGAGCCGTCGATCCAGACGCCGACCTCGGTCGGGTCACCGCCGGCCAGGGCACGGCCGAAGCCGGGCGGTATCTCGATCGCCAGGGTGACATCGCCGGCGACCAGCCTGCGGGTCAGCTCGGCATGGTCGCCGATCTCGGGTTGCCGCTCGAAATAGGTCGAGCCGGCGAAGCCGTCCAGGTAGTGCCGGCTGGCCGGACTGCGGTCGTAATCGAGCACCGCGTACCGGATGTCCTCGACGTCGAACGAGATCCCGTAACCCATCGCGATCATCAGCAGCAGCGGGCCGAGCAGGGCAAAGGCGAGCCGGATCGGTTCCCGGCGCAACTCCACCGCCTCGCGTCGGGTGTAGGCCCACAGGCGGCCCGGCGAGAGGCCTTTTCCGGTCTGCTGATCCGATCGGGGCCGCTCCCCGGCTCGATCATCGGACGCAGGTGGCATCGAATTGGCCTTGCGCGAAGTGTACCCGCCAGTCTCCCGTTCAGCCGACTTCTCTTCGCCCGTTTCCTGCTCGATGTAGGTGATGAAGGCGTCGTCCAGCGAGTCGGTATCCTGCGCCGCACAGAGCTCGGCCGGGCTACCCTGCGCGAGCACGCGGCCCGCATGCATCAGAGAGATCCGGTCGCAGCGCTCCGCTTCGTTCATGAAGTGGGTCGACACGAACAGCGTGACCCCGTGGTCGCGTGACAGCTCAGTAAGCAGGGCCCAGAAATCGTCGCGGGCATCCGGACCGACCCCCGAGGTGGGCTCGTCCAGGATCAGCAGTTCGGGCTCGTGGATCATGGCGACGGCCAGCGACAGGCGCTGCCGCAGACCCAGCGGCAGCTGCTCGGCGCGCTGGTTCATGTACGGCTCGAGGTCGAAACGCTCGGCAAGCCGTTGGATGCGCTGAGACCGCCGGGGCGAGTTCAATCCGTACAGGCGCGCGTGCAGGTCGAGGTTCTGGCCTACCGTCAGTTCATCGTACAGGGAGAAAGACTGCGACATGAAGCCGAGCCGATGGCGCAGCGAGCTGTCCCGTTGGTCCACCGGTTTGCCGAACACGAAGGCCTCTCCGGCCGAGGCCGGCAAGAGGCCGGTCAGCATTCTCATGGTGGTGGTCTTGCCGCTGCCGTTGGAGCCGACGAAGCCGAAGATCTCGCCTTTCCTGATCGTCAGGCTGACCCGATCGACGGCCGTGAAGTCGCCGAAGCGGCGGGTCAGGCCGCGCGCCTCGATGGCGGGCGAGCCGGCCTCTTCGGGTTGGCCGGGCGGTCCGGACTGTTGCCGCCCTTCGGACCCGCGCCCCTCGGGCAGCAGGCGGATGAAGACCTGCTCCATGGCGTCTGCGCCGGTCTTTTCCCTGAGCGCGTCGGGGGTGTCGGCCGCGAGGACGCGCCCGCCGTCCATCGCGACCAGATGGTCGAAGCGGTCTGCCTCCTCCATGTAGGCGGTCGCGATGACGATGCTCATCCCCGGGCGGCGCTGGCGCAGGCGGTCGATGAAATCCCAGAAGCGTCTGCGTGAGAGCGGGTCGACCCCGGTGGTGGGTTCGTCCAGGATCACGAGGTCCGGGTCATGGATCAGGGCGCAGCACAGACCCAGCTTCTGCTTCATGCCACCGGACAATTGCATCACCGGCCGCTCGACGAACTCGGCCAGGCCCGTGGCTTCGGTCAGTTCCGCGATGCGTGCCGACCGGGTCTGCCGGTCCTGCCCGAACAGGCGGCCGAAAAAGTCCAGGTTCTCGCGCACCGACAGGGTGGCATACAGGTTGCGCCCGAGGCCTTGAGGCATGTAGGCGATGCGCCAGCCGACACCCTTGCGCTGCCCCGGCTCGCGCAGGTCCGCACCGAGCACCTGCAACTGACCCTGCTGCGCTCGGCGCACGCCGGCCGCAAGGCCCAGCAGGGTCGACTTGCCAGCGCCGTCCGCACCGACCAGCCCGCTGATGCGCCCGGCCGGGAGACGCAGGGTGACGTCGTCCAGCGCCCGGGAATCACCGTAGCGGTGAGAGACCCCGCTCAGTTCGATGACGGCGGGGCGGGATCGCTGTTCCATTGCGGCAGCCGGGTTTGCAGGGACTCCGGCCAGGCGGCCTCCGAATCGAGGCGCACGTAGGCCACGCCGGGCAGCCCGGCCTTGACCAGCGGCTGGTAGCGGGCGAGCAGGTCGGAGTCGATCTGCACCTTGACCCGGAAGGACAGGCGCTCACGGGCACTCTCGGTCTCAACCTGCTTGGGCGTGAACTGGGCCTGTGCGGCGACGAAGGAGACATGGGCAGGAATCACGTAATCGGGCGCGGCGTCGAATACGATACGGGCCTCGGCATTCAGCGGCACCCGCCCGACTACAGTGGTCGGCAGGTAGATCACCATGTAGACGTCATTGAGGTCGAGCAGGGTCAGCACCTTGCCACCGACGCCGACAACCTCGCCGGGCTCGGCAAGGCGGTACAGCACACGGCCGCTGCGCGGGGCACGCAGTTCGGTGTCGCGGATCTCCACCCGTATCCGCTCAATGCCGGCCTCGGCCGCGTCGATCGCTGCGGCGGTGGCGGTGACCCGGACCCGTGCCGCGCGCATCGCCGCCTCCGAGCTGCGCATCGACGTGCGCGCCTGGTCGACGGACTCCTCGGAAACGAACTGGCCCTGGGTGGCGAGCCGCTGCATCCGTTCGAGTTCGTCGCGCGCGAACTCGAGCTCGCTCTCGCGCTGGGCCACCAGCGCCTCGGCATGATCGCGCTCCGCCTGGGCCCGGGCCAGTTCGGCCCGCGCCTGGCGCAACTGGGCGTCGAGGCTCTCGGTGTCCAGCCGCGCGACCACGCTGCCGGCCTCGACCTGGTCGCCCTCGCGCACCAGCACATCCGTGAGTCGGCCGGCCAGTTTGCTGGCCACGTCCACCTCGGTCGCCTCGACGCGGCCGTTGCTGCTGGCGAAACCCTCAGGAAGGACGGGATCCCCGGTGATGCCCTGAATCAAGGCCCGGAAACTCGCGGGCCTTTCCTCCGCCAGCCAATAGACGGCGGCACCCAGGCCTGCCAGCAACAGCAGGGTGATGGTGAGGGCGACTACAAGGCTACGGCGCAACGGCATCGAAGGCGGACCCGGGCGTGATCAGGAGTTGCAGGCGCTGCATTCTTGAGGGTGCCCACAGCCTCCACACTACCGCAGCTCTGCGATCATGCGTCAAGTGGGTAATTGCACGCCGGCGGCACCAGCGACCGGCTCAGGCAAGACGGGCGCGGAATCTCCGGCACCGACCGATGGCGAAGCGAGCGCACAGATTGAACCGCAAACGGGCGGCGCCGCCGAGGAATCCGCGGGGAGGCCGCAAGGCGGTCTTCCCGCAGGTCCAGCTGCCCCTGTACCGCCCGGTCGGCGTTGACGTAGAGTGCGGGACGCGGCAGATACCGATCACTGCCCATCGCATCTGAACCCAGTGGAGGCCCCGTGACTGACACCCCTGTTGCCCTGGTCACCGGCGCGGCCCGTGGCATCGGCTTCGGTATTGCGCAACGCCTGATTCTAGACGGCTGGCGGGTGATCCTTGCCGACCGCGATGCAGCGGGCGTCCGTTCGGCTACCGATCATCTGGGGCCCGCCGCCGATGCGGCGATCCTGGATGTCCGTGACGAGTCCGGCATCCGCGCGCTGCTCGCGCAGGTGCGCCAACACCAGGGGCGTCTGGATGCACTGATCAATAACGCGGGAATCAGCGACCCGCATTGCGGCCCGGTCGAGTCGCTCGGCCTGGAGGACTGGAACCGCTGGCTCGCGACCAACCTGACCGGAGCATTCCTGATGTGCAAACATGCCCTGCCGCTGCTGCGCAAGCAGCGCGGCGCCATCGTCAATATCGGCTCCACCCGGGCCCTGCAGTCGGAACCGGACACCGAGGCCTATGCAGCCAGCAAGGGCGGACTGGTGGCGTTCACGCACGCGCTCTCGGTCAGCGTCGGCCCCGAGGTCCGAGTCAACTGCATCAATCCCGGCTGGATCGATACCCGCCCCGCGTCGACGAAGAAGGCCGAGCCATTGCGTGAGCTCGACCACCAGCAACATCCGGCGGGCCGCGTGGGCGAGCCAGCGGATATCGCTGCCCTTGCTGCATTCCTGCTCGGTCCGCAGGCCGGCTTCATCACCGGGCAGGCGTGGACGGTCGATGGGGGCATGACCAAGCGGATGATCTACGCGGATTGAAGGCGGTGTTACGCAGGCCCGGGAGCAAGAACGACCGCGCGCCGCAATCGGGTTCAGAGCCAAACAAGCCGTTCGTGTCTGGAGAACCGGCCGCAGGAGTGCGCCCATGCTGGGCGCACCAAAAAAAAGGGCCCCGCAAGCGGGGCCCCTCAACCTGGCACTTGTGCGCCGGGGCTGTCTTACTGCGCTTCGACGTTCGCGGCGGCCGGGCCCTTCTGGCCCTGCTCCACGTCAAACGAGACGCTTTGGCCTTCGGCCAGCGACTTGAAGCCGCTACCCTGAATGGCGCTGTGATGGACGAACACGTCCTTGGAACCATCAGACGGCGTAATAAAGCCAAAGCCTTTTTCGTCGCTGAACCACTTCACTGTACCTGTAGCCATTACGGTTACCTCTGCTTCTTCATAGTAGATGGGGATTTCCAGGGCGGGAGACTGGAGGGCAACCGAACGACGGTGGAACTTGATCGTGATTCTCGGCGGCCCCGCTGGGGGCCGGAACTGCGAATCTGAACGCCCCTTGCGGGGTGTCGCTTGGCGCTATTTGGAGCCTGTTACCGTTACCTGCACTGCATTATCCGCACAAACCGCTCCTAATTGATAGTGCTTTTCGGGTTTTTCTGGAGCCTCCGTCGAAATTCCCCCTTTTATCCACGACTTGAATGGGAGCGAAATTTCGATTCCGTGGGTTTCATCCGGGCCACAGGGGGCCTCCCTCCGTCATCCGGAACCAGGCAACCTGCCCTAGATCGAGGTCTGATGGGCCCGGCCTGGCGTCTGCGTTCGCGAACCAATAGCGCGAAAGGCGCTCCAACAGGGGTATGGCAAACCTTGAATCTGTATTGTCGCGTCGCCGCCTGCTGGCAGGCCTGTCACTGGCCCTGCCGGCCTTGTGGTTGGGCGGCTGTCGAAGCGAGTCGGCCGGCGTGCAGGACAACGGACTCTTCGAGCCGCTGGATCTGAGCGAAGGCCAATGGCGCGAGATCCTTGGCCCGGAGCAGTACCGCATACTGCGTCGCGACGGCACCGAACCGGCCTTCTCCAGCCCGCTGGACAGGGAGTGGAGCGACGGCACCTACGTGTGCGCCGGCTGCAACCTGGCGCTGTTCGCCAGCGCTCACAAGTATGATTCCGGCACTGGCTGGCCGAGTTTCTGGCAGCCGATCAACGACGGGCACCTTGGCACCAAGCGTGATTTCAAGCTGGTCATTCCGCGCACCGAGTATCATTGCGTGCGTTGCGGCGGTCACCAGGGCCATGTCTTCAGCGACGGGCCCGAGCCGACCGGGCAGCGCTGGTGCAACAACGGCGTGGCGCTGAGCTTCGTTCCCGAGGGCCAGCCCCTGCCGGAGCTTCGCGAGGCCTGAGGACGCTGGCGCCGCGCGCTCCGGAAGGCGCCTGCCGCCCCATCCGCAACGGACATCAACCTGCGTCGAGAACTGGTAATGAGGCCGACACCGTTTCATCTCCCAACCATTCGCTTCGGCCATCGAGCCATTGTGCTGGCCGCCCTCGCCGGCTCACTGCTCCTGGCAGTGTCTCCTGCCGCCGCCGCAGGCGACGCCGAGGATGATCTGGCGCGGGCGACCTTTGCCGGCGGCTGCTTCTGGTGTATGGAGCCGCCCTACGACGACCTCGATGGCGTGGTCGAGACCCTGTCGGGCTTCAGCGGCGGGCATGCATCGAACCCGGCCTACAATGACGTGGTCAGCGGCGGCACCGGGCATCGGGAGGCCGTGCAGGTGGTCTTCGACCCCGAGGTCGTCGACTACGCCGAGCTGCTTCACGTGTTCTGGCGAAACGTCGACCCTTTCGATGATGGCGGCCAGTTCTGCGACCGCGGCGACGCCTACCGTACCGCGATCTTCGCCCATGGCGATGAGCAGATGCACAAGGCCCGTAAGTCGCTCGAAGGCTTCGAACAGTCCGGGCGTTTCGACCAAGCCATCGTCACGCCGATCCTCGAGTTCGAGAACTTCTATGCCGCCGAGGAATACCATCAGGGCTACTACCGGAAACACCCGGTGCGCTACAAGTACTATCGCTGGCGCTGCGGTCGCGACGATCGCCTCGAAGAAATCTGGGGCGACGAAGCCGGCGGCTGACCCGTGCGTCCTTCCGGAACCGCCGGTCGCCGGTCTCAGCGCCTGGCCACCGCGGCGCCCCGTCCGCGATCAGCCGCGCCATCGATAGACCTCCAGTACCGCTGAATCGCACTTGCAACACCCGTCGCATTGACCGCCCGGTGGCTCGCACACCACGCGGCCGCGAGCAACCCATTGGCCGAGCATGCCGCGCAGGGCCTCAGGGTCGATGTCGAAGCGGTTGGACATGTCCCGCAGTGAGGCAGGTCCGTTGGCCTGCAGGTAGTCACGGATGCTGGACAGAATCATCGCGCCATCCTCAAGCCTGCTGTCGGGCGGGTGCTCCCGCGCCTCGTGGTCCACCGTGGGCCCGCAGCACCAGGGTCACCGCCAGGAAGATGCCCAGCATGGCCGCGATCCAGGCGGCGGAGGTCGCCGGGCTGCGACTGAAGATCGCGGCCTGATAGAAGACCGTGGCCGCGATGTAGCCGACGCCGGTAGTCCAGGCGGCGACGAATACGGTCCAGCGCATGTTGGTCTCCCGGTACACTGCGGCCAGCGCGGCGGTGCAGGGGAAATACAGCAGGATCAGCAACAGATAGGCGAAGGCGCCGGCGGCCCCGTCAAAGCGCGCGGCCATGGCGCCGAAGGTGCCGGTGGCCACGCCCTGCTGCTCGGCCACGCCCCCGGTGTCGCTGAGGTCGCCCACTGCCAGACCCAGCGGGTCGGTCCAGGTGCCCAACGCATCGGCCAGGTTCGCCGGGATCGAGGCAAAGGCCGCGCCGAGGCCGCCGGCCAGGCTGAACGCGCCCTCCTCTTGCGTCTCGATGCCCGCCGCCGCAGCGTCGGCAACGGCGAGATCGCTGTACAGGGCGTCCAGGGTACCGACCACCGCCTCCTTGGCGAGCACGCCGGTGAACAGGCCGACCGCGGCCGGCCAGTTGTCCTCGGTCATGCCCATCGGCGCGAAGGCCGGCGTGATGCCGCGCCCGATCTCGCTCAGCACGGACTGGTCGCTGTCCTCGTTGCCGAAGCTGCCGTCGGTGCCGACCGCGTTGAGCACGTTCAGTACCAGCACCATCGGCACGATGATCTTGCCGGCGCGAAACATGAAGCTGCGGGTCCGTTCCCAGCTGCGCAGCAGGATTCCCCGCACGGTGGGCAGATGATACGGCGGCAGCTCCATCACGAACGGGGCCGTCTGGCCACGCAGCAGCGTGTTCTTCATGATCAACCCGGTCAGGACCGCGACCGCGATGCCGATCAGGTAGAGTCCGAACACGACGTTCTGTCCCCCGACCGGAAAGAAGGCGGCAGCGAACAGCACGTACACCGGCAGGCGCGCACCGCAGGACATGAACGGCGCCATGACGATGGTCATCAGCCGGTCGCGCTGCTGTTCCAGGGTCCGCGTCGCCATGATCGCGGGCACATTGCAGCCGAAACCGACGATCAGGGGCACGAAGGCCTTGCCCGGCAGACCGATCGCACGCATTGCGCGATCCATCACAAACGCGGCGCGGGCCATGTAGCCGGAGTCCTCCAGCGCCGACAGGAACAGGTACAGGAAGGCGATCACCGGAATGAAGGTCGCGACCACCTGCACACCGCCGCCGAGGCCATCGGCGAGCACGAGTACCAGCCAGTCCGGCGTGCCGAGCCCGGCCAGCCAGCGGCCGAGCCCGTCGACCAGGAGGGTGCCGGTGAAGAGATCGAAGAAGTCGATGAACGCGCCACCGATATTGATGGTGAACAGGAACATCAGGTACATCGCAAGCAGGAAGATCGGGATACCGAGCGCGCGGTTGAGTATGATCCGGTCGATCCTGTCCGAAGTGCTGCGCCGGACCTGATTCCTGCGTTTCACCGTGGCCGAGGTGACCTGGTTCACGAAGCCGTAGCGGGCGTCGGCGATACTGATGTCGATGTCGTCGCCGAGCCTCTCGGCGGTCCGGCCGCGCAGCGCGTCCAGCGCGGGTTTGGCAACCCTTTCGGCCATGTCCTCGGCCAGATCGTCGCCCTCGAGCAGGCGGAGCCCAAGCCAGTGAGGGTCGACCCGCGTGTCCGCCGCCTGGGCCGCGATCTGCGGCATCAGTTCGCTGATCGCGGCCTCGATCGGGGATGCATACCGGATGGCCGCGGAGGCTGGCCGGGGATCGCGCGCCCCCGCGAGAACGGCCGAGCGCAGCTCGGCGATGCCCTCGCCGGACGTGGCCACCACCGGGATCACCGGGCAGCCGAGGCGTTGGGCGAGGCCGGCCACGTCGATGGCCAGACCGTGCTGACGCGCGGCGTCCATCATGTTCAGCGCGACCACCACCGGCACGCGCATCTCGATCAGCTGCGCGGTCAGGTAGAGGTTGCGTTCCAGGTTGGAGGCATCGACGATGTTGATGATGAGATCGGCCTCGCGCGCGGCGACGTAATCGCGCGCGATCTGCTCGTCCAGCGAGACCTCGCCGGCGGAGACATCGAGCGAATAGGTGCCGGGCAGGTCGACCAGTTCGAACTCGGCGCCCTCGAAGACGTAGTGCCCGATCTTGCGCTCGACGGTGACGCCGGGCCAGTTGCCGACCCGCTGCCTGGAGCCGGTCAGGGCGTTGAACAGGGTGGTCTTGCCGCAGTTCGGGTTGCCGACCACACCGATGGTGAACTTCTCGCTCATGGCATCGCCCTCTCGACCAGCAGCGACGCGGCCTCGCCCTTGCGCAGGCTGAGGCTGAAACCGCGCACCCGGATCTCGACCGGATCACCCATCGGGGCGTGCCGCGTCACGCTGAACTCGACCCCCGGGGTCAATCCCATCGATAGCAGCTTGCGACGATAGGCCGAGCTGCCGTCACCGAATCCGATCACGCGGCCGGTGTCGCCGACCGCCATGTCTCTAAGGCTGAGTGACATTGTTCTGGCTCCCTTGCATTCATTCCCGGTGCTGACGGACCACCATGATCTTGTGCGCCATGCCTGCTCCAAGCGCGATGCGGGTCTCGCCGCGCAGCACCACCAGGCTCCCCCCGGAGCGCTGGCTCACGGTCAACTCGCTGCCCACGTTGAGACCGAGCGCGGTGAGGCGCATCTCCAGGTTCTTGCCTCCGCGCAACAGATGGATGCGCAGCGGTTCGCCCTCCTGTGCCGTGGCCAGGGGAAAGGGTGCGTAGGGGGTGTAGGGGTTGTTCATCAGACATCCGGCACCGGTTCCGCGGCAGCCTGACGAGGCCGCAGGACGTATGGGAGGCCCTCGGGGATCGCACCGGCCCGTGCAGGCCGCGGATCCGACAGGTAGGGAAGTGTTCCGAAGAGATGCCGCATTCACCAACACCCACGCAGTAGCGTGATCACAGGGGGTTGTCGGCTGGCTCGGGAAGCGATCACTGCTGCGTAGGCGATCCGCTGGCCTGGCTGGCTGTCGCGCGTTATCGCGACTGGTTCTCATTCTATTCCTTCGCGGTCCGGGGACGCAACAGCTCCATGGCGGCGACCTGCAGGAGGCTGGGCGTTCTGCGTCGCCGGCGAAACCTCTGCTGCGCCACTCCTGCAGGCGTCGCCCGGTGAACGGCGTCAGGCCACGTTTCTTCTGCGCGGCCCCGTAGCCGCGCGCGCTAGCCCCGGAGGCCCGCGACCTCCGCGGCGCTGTCGGCCAGACCCAGACCAGCCTCCTCGTATACGTGGAACACCACGTCGGCACCGTTTTCCCGCAGAATCGGGATTTCTTCCGGGTATTCCACGATCGCCGCGATCTTGCCGGGAAACGCGCGATGGCGGAGTTGCTCCAGGGCATACAGGTTGCCGTGATGGCTGGGCATGGCGAGCAGGATGGTCCGCACCTGGGCGCAGGTGATCATCTTCTCCCAGAAGTCGGAATCCACGGCGTCCCCGGCGATGACTTCATAGCCATCCGCTCTGAGACGAGCGACCTTTGCCTCATCGTTGTCGATGCCCAGCACGCGCAGGCCGTATTCGTCCTGAAGACGCTGGTAGGCACCGCGACCGATCTTGCCCATACCCATCACCACGGCCTGGGCATCGCCGATCTCGATGGGTCGGTCGGCCGGATGCAGTCGCTCCGACGGCCAGGTCGGCAGAAACCGGTCCAGCCAGTGATAGACCGCCTCGCTGGCGCTGTTCAGGGGCGATGCCAGCACGAAACTGATGGCCACGGTCAGCGACAGGACTACCAGCCACTCGGGCGCAAACCAACCCTGGGCCACCGCGAGTGCGGCGACGATCAAGCCAAACTCCGAATAGTTGCTGAGGCTCAGTGTGGCGAGGGCCGAGGTCCGGCTGCGCAGGCGAAAGCCGCTGAAGATCAGGAGGAACAGGATGCTCTTGACGGGCACCAGGAACAGAAGAAGCAGCGAGAGCCCCATCAGCTCCCAGGTGGGGAGAGCCAGCAGCCCGATGGAGAGAAAGAAACCGACCAGAAACAGTTCCTTCAGGTGGAAAAGCGACCGCGCAAGGTGATGCGATGCCGCGTGCGGCGCGAGCAGCATCCCGATGATCAGCGCCCCCAGATCACCCTTCACGCCGAGCGCATCGAACAGGCCGTAGCCGAGCACCAGCGCCAGCAGGATTCCGTACAGGATCTGCATTTCGCCGTGACCGACCCGGTCCAGCAGGCTTCGTAGCAGGGGAGCTGCCGGCAGCAGAAGAAACAGCAGCAACGCCCAGGGGCTGGGAATCGATCCGGTCGACGCAGTCAGGAAAAGCACCGCGAAGATGTCCTGCATGATCAGCACGCCGATCGCGAGCCGGCCATAGAACGACCGGGATTCGCTTCGCTCCTCGAGAATCTTGACCGCGAACACCGTGCTCGAAAACGAGAGCGCAAAGGACAGCAGCAGCAGGGTCCGCCAACCGCTCTCCTGCAGCAGGGCGATGCCGGTGAACTTGAACAGCGACAGCAACAGGATCAGCAACCCGCTGGAGGCGACCATATGCAACGTCGCCCCGGCCCAGACCTCGCCGCGCAAAAGCGTCCGTATGTTGAGTTTGAGGCCGATGGTGAACAGCAGCAGCGTGACCCCGAGGTTCGCGAGCGTCTCCAGGGTGGGGGTCAGCGAGTAGCCCAGGAAGTTCAGCGCGAACCCCGCGACCAGAAACCCGACCAGTGGCGGGAGCCGCAGCAGCATCGCCCCCATTCCACCCACAAACGCCGCGAGGATATACGCGATTTCCATGTCTCATTCCCGGAGTAGCCGTGCCTGCGGGGCAATTGTAAGCCAACCCGGACACGCGGAATCGATTGCTGCCGTCCCCCGGAAACCGCGCCGGTTGTCACTGCCGGCGAGGCGGCACGCCTGACCGGTCAGGGCCCGGGTCGCCCCTGCAGGCGACTGCTTTCCAGTCTGGCTCGCTCGACCACCTCTATGTATGATCTGCGGCCCGGTCTCGAACCGACGGTAACCTCCGCCTTCCTGCGGTGCCGGCGAGCGATGCTCCCTCACACGTCGCAGTAGGCTCCGGATAACGACAAGGGGAGCGATCGATGGGCCTGGGCGCGGGGCTTGTGGTGCTGGCGGCCTTCTTCTGGGGCTTGTCGGGCGGGATCGGCGGTATCCTGATGGCCGATGGCTGGGACGCCTTCGTGGTCTCGTTCTACCGGGGTGCCATTGGTCTTGCCTTCGTGCTCGCCTGGCTCGCCTTGCGGCCGCGCGGCAGCGGGCTTGCGAGCGGTCGGCTGTGGTTCTGGTCAGCCGTGGCCGGCCTGGGCGTCGCCGGCAACTTCGCATTTTACTTCGTGAGCATCGCACACGGAAGCGTGGCGGTGGCGGCCACGCTGATGTACTGCGCGCCGGTGTTTGTCTACCTCGTTTCCTTCACCCTGAAGCTGGAAAGCCCCACCCCGCTCAAGCTGGTGGCGATCGCGGTGGTGATGGTCGGCATCGTGCTGCTCACCCGGATCTACGATATCGGCGCGGGCGGGGTCACGCTCATTGGTGCCGGCGCGGGGTTGCTCGCCGGTCTGTCCTACGCGGTGTTCATCTTCGGCTTCAAGTACGCCGGCTCGCATGGCAGCCCGCAGGCGGTTCTCTCGATTGCCTTCGGGGTCCTGGTCCTGCTCCTCATGTTGCCCGGGGATAACGCTCAGATGGTGGCCGTATTGAGCTCAACGGACTGGCCGCTGTTTGCGGCACTGGGCGTGTTCGGGGCGGGGCTGTCGTTTGCCCTCTATATCAACGGGCTCCGGCATACCGCGCCGGCCGCCGCCTCCATCGTGGCGATGATCGAACCCGTGACCGCGACGCTGTTCGGTGTAATGATCCTGCATGAAAGCCTGGCCCTGGTTCAGATTCTCGGGATGGGCCTGATCCTCGTCACGGTGACCGCGCTCAGCGTCTCCTCGCGCGCCACCCCACCATTGCCCGTACAGGGCCGGGGCAGCGACTAGTGGGCCATGCTTGCCGTCTTCCCGGGGAAGTGCGTAACTTGTGTCTGCGCTGTCCTTGCGGTTCGACAGCGCGGCCGGCCGTGCTGGTCTGCGCAAGCTGATCCCCGTCGTCTGCCCGTACCGGGCGCTCTCGCCCCAGCATTGGCATGATTTCCAGTATCCATCCGGGAGATCGCCCTCGTGAGCCTTGATAACGACGCGTCCCGCCCGCCCTTTCTGCGTCCGGTCGACGAGCTCCTGGATTCTCTCGAGGTGGCGCGGGAGCGGGGTCTCTCGGCGGGCACGGCCAGCCGCCGGCTGGAGGAGACCGGGCCCAACCGCCTTCGCAAGAGCGGCCGGAAGCCCTGGTGGCGGGTCGCCCTCGACCAGTTCAAGAGCCTGGTGGTGATCCTGCTGCTGGTCGCCGCGGCCATCGCGGCCGTGTTCGGCCAACTGGTGGAAGCGGTGGCCATCGCGGCGGCGCTGGTCATCAATGCGGTCATCGGCTTCGTGACCGAGTGGAAGGCGCTCCAGTCCATGGAGGCCCTGAGGCGCATGGGGCAGATGTCCGCCCGGGTCCGCCGGGACGGGGAGGAGCGGGAGGTTCCGTCCAGCGAACTGGTGCCGGGGGACGTCGTGCTCCTGGGCGAGGGGGAAATGGTGCCGGCGGATCTTCGCCTGGTCGAAGTCGAAAACCTCCAGTGCAACGAGGCCGCCCTCACGGGCGAGTCGGTGCCGGTGTCCAAGACCACCGATCCTCTTGAGGATCCGGAGACTCCCCTCGCGGAGCGCGAGAACATGGTCTTCAGCGGCACCGCGGTGTCCCGGGGGGGTGCCGAGGGGGTCGTGGTGGCCACCGGCATGGACACCGAGATCGGCCGGATCTCGGCGATGGTCGAGGAGGCGGAGGAGGAGACCACGCCCCTGGAGCGGCGCCTGGAGGGTCTTGGCAAGCGCCTCATCTACCTCGTGATTGTGGTCGGCATCGGGGTGGCGGCCTCCGGGATCGTGGCGGGCAAGGATCTCCTGATCATGGTGGAGACCGCCATCGTGCTCGCCATCGCTGCGGTGCCCGAGGGGCTGCCGATCGTGGCCACCGTGGCCCTGGGACGGGGAATGTGGCGCATGGCACGGCGCAATGCCCTGGTCAAGCGGCTTGCTGCCGTGGAGACCCTGGGCGCCACCACGGTCATCTTCTCCGACAAGACCGGGACCCTCACCGAAAACCGCATGGTGCTCCGGCGCGTCGCGCTCGCCGCCGGGGATACGGAGGTCTCCCGGGAGGATGGCGACGCGCGCTTCCGGCTGGATGACGAGGACGTCGACCCGCAGAAGCAAGACGACCTGCGCCGCGCGTTGCGTGTCGGCGTGCTGTGCTCCAACGCGGAGCTCGAGGACGGGGGCGGTGCCTCGGGGGATCCGACGGAGGTGGCGCTGGTGGAGGCGGGCGCGCGGGCCGGTCTGCGCCGTCCCGATCTGCTCCGTGAACTGCCTGAGGAACGCGAGGAGAGCTTCGACACCGAGACCAACAAGATGGCCACCTTCCATCGGCTAGAGGATGGCTTTTTGGTGGCCGTCAAGGGTGCGCCTGAGGCGGTACTCGACGTGTGCACCCGGGTGCTGGAAGACGGCGAGGAAACGGAGCTCGACGATGCCGGGCGCGAAGTCTGGGTCAAGCGCAACGAGACCCTGGCAGGCGACGGCCTGCGGGTGCTGGCGGTGGCCGAGAAACGGGCGGCGCGCGCCGACGAGGCACCCTACGCGGGTCTCACCCTGCTCGGGCTCGTGGGACTCTACGATCCACCGCGGGAAAGCGTGAAAGAGGCCATCCGCACCTGCCAGGAGGCCGGAATCCGGGTGGTGATGGTTACCGGCGATCAATCCGCCACCGCGGCCAACATCGCCCGCGCCATCGGCATCGTGGGCGCGGATGACGAGTCAGCGCCGATGGGCGGGCATGAGCTGGGCGACCTCGGCGAGGGCGACCCGGAGCGTGCGGAGAAGGTGCACGAGACCGCCGTGTTCGCGCGGGTCTCGCCCGAGCAGAAGCTCTCTCTTGTTGGCGCCTACCAGGACCGCGGCGAGGTGGTCGGGATGACCGGAGACGGGGTCAACGACGCCCCGGCGCTGAAGAAGGCGGACATCGGCATCGCCATGGGCCGGCGCGGCACCGAGGTGGCGCGCGAGACCAGCGACATCGTCCTCAAGGACGACGCCTTCGAAACCATCGTCACGGCCATCGACCAGGGCCGGGCGATCTTCGAAAACATCCGCCGCTTCATCGTGTTCCTGCTCTCGGGCAACCTGGGGCAGATCGTGGGCGTCTCCGCCGCGGCCCTGGTGAATGCGCCCCTGCCCCTGCTGCCCCTGCAGATCCTCTTCCTCAACCTGCTGCTGGACGTGTTCCCGGCGCTCGCCATTGGGGTGAGCCGGGGCAGCGCGGACATCATGCGCCAGCCGCCCCGCGACCCGGACGAGCCCATCCTCACCCGGGGCCACTGGCTTGGCATAGGGGGCTTCGGGCTGCTCATGGCCGCAGCGCTGCTGGGGGTGTTCGCCTGGGCGCTGCTGGTGATGAAGGTGGACACCGGCACGGCGGTGACCATGGCCTTCCTCACCTACGGCCTCGCGCGCCTGTGGCACGTCTTCAACATGCGTGCCCCGGGCTCACCGATGCTGCGCAACGATCTGGTGATGAACCTCTGGGTATGGGGTGCCATCGCGCTCTGCGCCGCGCTCCTCGCCGCGGCAGTCTACGTACCGCCGCTCGCGGCGCTGCTGCAGGTGACGCCGCCCAATCCGGCGGAGTGGATCGTGATCCTCGCCGGCAGCCTCGTACCCCTGGTCCTCGGCCAGCTCGCGCTCGCCGTGCTCGGCCGACGTTAGGCCCCGCCCGGGAGGATTCGCGCGCAATCGTCGGCCGAACGGCAGGCCCTTCTGGTGGGCACACTTCGTTTTGCCCACCCTACCCTCCACGGATGCCCTCAGCCAAGCGCCGACCGGATCCGGTCGATGGCCGATGACGGGTCCTCCCGCAGCGGCGCTGCCGCCAGCCGCAGCAGCCGGAAGTCCATGCACTCGAGGTAGGCCTCGCGCGCCCTGGCGCGGGCGGGGCCACCACGCGACGCCCCGCCATCGACCTCGATTTCGATCGCGACCTGCCGGCCCGGCCCGCCTTCGAATGCCAGATCGACACGGAGGTCGCCGATACAGGGTTGCACCTTCGGTACCCAGCCCTCGAGTATCATGGAGGTGAACAGCTCCTCCGCGTCCGGGATGTCCTGTCGCAGTCGACACAGGTCCTGGCAGTGCACCGCGAGTTCCCGGAGCAGATATTCCTGCTCCAGACAGAACTCCACGTCTCCGACCAGATGCAGCGCTTCCCTGGCGCGGGTCAGTGCGATGGCGAACAGATCGGGCGAGGCATCCACCTCGCGTCTCGCATCGGCGGGCATACCCCGGGCGACCGCGGGACTGAACACGATCACATCCCACTCCCCGCCCTGAAAGACAGCGGGCAGGTCGATGGTCAAGCGTCCGTCCGGTTGCAGATCCTGCAACTCGGCCCGCAAGCGGTCGCGCTGGGCGGGAAACGGCGTGATCACACCGAGGCTCGACTCGGGGGAGCGCCGCCGAAGATCCCGGACCTGCTCGACCACCTTCGCGATCTCGGCGAGGTTGCACCAGTTGCTTCCGGGCGGCGCGGGTTCGGCCGTCGCCGGCACGTCGACAATGCGCACGCCATCGTCGCGCCGGCTCCCCGCCCCCGGGACAGGGCGCACGGGCTGGTAGGGGCAGAGCAGCCGGCTCCACAGCGCAAGGATCGCGGGGTGCCCACGATAGCTGCGTGCGAGCACGAGCCGATCCTGCGGTGGATGTGCGAGGGACTCCAGCGTCGCGCGGAACAGGTCGCCCCCGGCGCATGTCAGGCGCGGCGGACACCCCTCCACACCAAAACGGTCGCGCGGCACCGAGGCCCCGGCCGCGTGCATGCCCGGGTGCGCCGAAGTGGTCCGCGGATCACCCGTCACGGCCAGCGACCGACCCCGAAATATGGCCGGCAACAGACCCGTCAGGGTTGCCCGCGGGGCATCGTCGATGACCACCAGATCGAACAGACCGGGCGCCATCGGCAGGTTGTCCAGACCGCGGACATCGGTGATCCACACCGGAAGCGCGCGCAGCAGTTCCCGAAAATCCTCGAGCGGCGCCCGTGCCATGCCTGCTCCCGATGACCCGGCACGTTCCAGCGTGGATGCCAACACGCGCTGCACCCCCGCATCGGCCCGCAGCCACTGCAGATGCCGTGCCTGGGCGGACTGGAGCAGACCCCGCTCCAGCTCCCGATCGATCGCCTCGATTCGCCCCCGCAGGCCGTCGGGGCTGAACGCGGAGCAGGCCTCCAGCAGCGCCGCCTCGGGTAGCGTCTCCCCAGGACGGCCCCGAGCGTCTGCCATCAGGCCAAACAGCCGGTTCACCTCCGGACCGGGCGGCAGTTGCCGGATCAGGGCTTCCATCGATGCCGTCGCGTCGTTGAGCCGGCCCGTCACCTCCTGCCGGGCGATCGGCTCGTCCTCCTGCCGGAAGAATCGCCAGCGCACACACCAGTCCGCAACCGCGTCCAGCCGCGCGAGTGCCTCATCGGCATCGGGCCAGGCGCCGTCACCGATCTCGGTCGCGTCCAGCAGGCTGTCCGCAGGACGCTCCTTCAGCCATTCGGTACGGCGCGTCGCGATCCCCGGAACGGCTTCCCGCTCCGCCCGCAGGCGGCGGGCCGAGTGTTCGTGATTCGAGGCACTCCTCCAGCTCTGCTGAAGGCGGGACAGCAGCCCTCCGGCGATCGCATCACGGGCCACGGCAATGCTGGGCGCATCCGCCTGCACCGCGAGTATGCGCACCGCACGGTCGAGGTCCCGCCCAGGTCCGTGGCGCCATGCCTCCAGCAATGGGACCCGGGGGGTCAGCCACGCCCATTCCCGGGCGATCTCCCGAAGCGCCTCGGTCGCACGTTCCCTGGCCTCCCGCCTGTGCCACGCCTGCGAAGCCTGCATCCCGAGCACCGCCTCCTCCTCCATGCGGGAGGCCGCGCGCGCCTGGGCCTGCGGGTCTTCCCCTGACGGCAGGGCCGCGAGGCCCAGTCCTTCGGCCTCCCGGCGCAGAGGCTCCAGCGCCTCCCGCTGCGGCTCGGTCTCCGCCCGGATCCGCCGTTGCGCCGCCTGCATCGCGGTCCAGCGATGCGCGGCCTCGAGCACCGAGGCGAGGCGCGCCCGTCCGCGCGGGTCCAGCGCACCCACGCTGACGTGAATCGCAGGTGGCAGCAGCGGCAGCAGCTGCCGTTCCAGGCGCCGCATGCGTCGCCGCAGCCGCGCACAGTCGGACCAGGGCAAGACATCCAGCGCACGGGGCCGGCGCCCCTGCAGTTCGCGGTAGGCCGCCAGCCAGTCCGGAATCACCTCGGCCTGTGGATCGAAGTCCTCGGGGAGGCCGAGGCCGCGGATCTTCACCCGCTGCTTCTCCATATCCTGCCGCCGATCCCCATTGCGCTCCAGCGCCTGCTCCAGCTCCCCCGCCAGCTGTTGCAGCGATCCGGCCAGTACCCGGACCCGTTCGGCCCACGACTCCGCCTCGGCCCCGGACCTCCAGCGTCCGTACTCCGGGCGCCAGCCGATGGGTGCCAGGGCCGCCTCCGGCGACTGACCGAGCAGCCGTGCGAACCGCCGGCCCCAGTCCTCGATCAGCGCCGCCCATTCCGGCTCGACCAGCCAGCCTCTGTCTTCCTCAGTGCCGGCGGCCAGACCGGCCACCTCCAGCACCCGGTCCCGCTGCTGTTCCTGGCCCCGGATAGCTGCGTCCAGCCGCGAACGGCGCTCCGCGTCCTCGCCCGCCAGCCGCTGGTAATCGGCCACCCGGTCGAGCCAGCGGCGGGTTGCGGTCAGCGCCGGCTCGACCGCCTCCGGATCCAGGGCTTCTAGCCCCAGCCGCCGCTGTTCCGTCCGCAGACCGGCCGCCTCCGTTTCCAGCGCGGCGAGCCGCTCACGCGCCTGTGTCCCGGCCGAAAGCACCGAGCGGGCCGCGGCCAGCAACCGATCGGAGAGGTCCGAGTGCAGCGCCGTCGCCAGCGATGCACGTTCACGCTGCAGCGACCTTCGTGCGGTCGCGAGGGCATCGGCATCCGGCAGGCCGGAGACTTCCCCGCCTTTGGCACCCGCGAGCCGAAGCAGATCGCGCAGCATCGCGGGGAGGGCCTCGTGGCGATCCGCCGTGACGGTGGCAGCGACGGGAACCGGGAGGTGCAGGTCCTGGAGCCGGTCGGCGGCGACGGCGGCCGACCGCCCGCCGGCACCGACCAGCAGCGCCGTGCGGCCCGTCGACCAGGCGGTCAGCAGTACCGCCAGCAGAACCTCGGTCTTGCCGGATCCGGGGCCGCCCTCGATCACGGTCAGACCGGCGCCTCCCAGGACCCTGCGAACCGCCCGCCGCTGCGAATCGTCCAGTGGCACCGCCGACAGCATCGGCGGGGCATCATCGCCGCACAAGGCCGCTTCGGAGGCACCCGGCCGCGCGGGACCCGCCATCAGCCGCAGGCCGCCGCACTCCGCGGGATTATCGCTGAGCAGGGATTCGAGCCGCCGGTACTCCTCGAGCAGCCCCTCGACCGCTTCGCGGCCGGGATCGGCGGAATCGGGAGTCGCGGCCGCGGCCTGGATCCGGTTCAGGATCTCGCGGTGATACCGGACGAGCGGCAGCCAGGGCATGCCATCGGCAGCCGCGACGCCGGCCGGTGCCACCGGATCGCGCTCATGGGCATTCACTGCCTTACCAGCCCCGTCAACCAAGCTGTGCCCCCCGCCGATCATGGCTCGCAGGCGTCCCGCCCGCGGCTATCCCGATCCTCTCACAATCCGCCCTGTTCACCCAGACCGCCCGAGCCGGTGTTCGCGGCGATCAGGCAAGGTCATCCGGTTGCAGCCGTGCCAGGCCGGCCAGCGGATTGTCCGCCTGACGGACGCGGAACCAGGCGGCGATGCTGGCACGCCAGCGGCGGGTCGGCAGCACCGCGTGGGGGACGCCCTGGCTGAGAAAGAGCACCAGCGTGCCGGCCTCCGGAAGGATGCGCAGCACCTCACCACCGGATGCGTCGTAGATCGCCAGCTCGCCGCCCTGGACCCGGCGCCAGTGGCGGTTCAGGTACAGGACCGCCGACAGCCGCCGCGGGTTGTCCTGCTGGAAGGCGTCCACGTGCCGGTGATAGCCGGCACCCGGCGGGTACAGCGCGAAGTGGGCCTCGACCTCGAACAGGCCGAGCATCAGGGAACGGTTGACCTGCTCCCGGATTTCCTCCAGCCGGGCAAGAAAGAGTCGCTGGACCTCGGTCGACCCGTCCAGCCAGCGGATCCAGTCACCCCGAACCGCAGCGGCCAGGCGGCGCCGGTGTCCCCGGCCGACACGCGCCCGGTACAGTCCCGCCGCCGTACGCGCGGCGTGAAGCTCCCTGCGCAGCGCGTCGACCAGCGTCGCGTCCAGGTAATCCGGCAGGACCGCCAGGCCGGAACTGGCCAGGGCATCGAGATGACTGGGCACCGGGAGGTACGCGGACGCTTCCACGCGGGGTTCTCCGGAACGGGAAAGGAGCGGGCTGGATCAGCCGCGCTCGGCGGTCGTCCAGCCGCCACTATACCGCGTTCCCGGTCCCGGAGACCCTGGTCGCGCCGGCCATGGCGCGTGGGGGCAGGATCTCGAGATCCTCGGGCCGCGCGATGAGGCCGGCCTCCAGCAGGTGGCGCTGCAGCATCTGGAAGGCCGTCGCGGCACGACTGGCCTCCCCCCGAACGCCCAGTTCCACCCGCGGCCTTCCGTCGTGGAACCCCGGCAGACTCGAGATCCGCAGGTCCGGATAGCGGGCCTCCATCATCTCGAGCAGCGGCACCAAACGGCTTTCGGGCACCCCGGACAGGCGCAGGTTCATCTCCGCCGGCCGCTGCGCCGGGGCGACGCCGGCCAGGTGCGAGTGCAGCACCCAGCGCACCATCGGCTCGGCCATCGCCGGGAACCCCGGTACACAGAAGTGCCGCTCGCAGGCGAATCCGGGGATGCCGTTCACCGGGTTGGGAATCAGCGTGGAGCCCTCGGGGAGTTCGGCCATGCGCACCCGGTTGGGATAGGCCTCCTCGCCGAAGCGCGCCTCGAGCAGGGCGACGAACTCCGGATTCCGGACCAGCGGTCGCCCCAGCGCACGGGCGATGCAGGCGCGGGTCCGGTCGTCCGGGGTCGCCCCGATGCCACCGAAACTGAAGACGAAGGCGTCCCGCTGCAGGGTCTCGCGGAAGGTGCCGGTGAGCAGCTGCGCATCGTCGCCGACGATGCGCAGCCATGCCAGCTCCAGGCCCTGCGCCGCCAGTGAATCGATCAGCGCGGCCTGGTGCCGATCGCGGCGCTTGCCGCTCAGGATCTCGTCGCCGATGATTACCGCACCGATCTCGACCCGGCCCATCATCCCTGCCGATCTATTGCGCGGCACCCAGCGCGACAGCCCGCTCGCGCGCGCGCGAGCGCCGTTCCGGCTCGTTATCCAGCTGCTCGAGCCAGACGCCTGCGTGCCGGAGCAGCAGGTCGGTGAGGAAGTCCAGGTGGTCCGGACGGTCGTTCAGGGCCGGGATGTAGCTGAAGTGCTGGCCGCCGGCCTCGAGGAAGATCTCGCGGTTCTCGTCCCCGATCTCCTCGATGGTCTCCAGGCAGTCGGCAGAGAAGCCCGGGCAGATCACGTCGACGCTCTTCACGCCCTGGTCCGGCAGGGACTTCAGGGTCTCGTCCGTGTAGGGCCGCAGCCACTCCGCGCGCCCGAACCGGGACTGGAAGGTGACCTGCCACTGCCCCTGCTCCAGCCCCAGGGTCTGGGCAAGCTGGAAGCCGGTTGCGTGGCACAGGCAGTGATACGGATCCCCCGCCAGCAGATAGCGCTTCGGCACGCCGTGAAAGGACATGATCAGCCGCTCCGCGCGTCCGTTCTGTTCCCAGTGCTCCTGCACGCTGGCGGCCAGCGCGTTGATGTAGCCGGGCTCCCGTTCGTAGCCGGAGATGAAGTGCAGATGCGGCGTCCAGCGCCAGGCGCGCAGCTCCCCCGATACCGCATCCAGGGTGGAGGCGGTCGTGCTCGCGGAGAACTGGGGATAGAGCGGAAGCACCACCAGCTTGCGCACGCCCTGCTGGCGCAGTTCGTTCAGTGCATCGGGAATGGACGGGTTGCCGTAGCGCATTCCCACCGCGACCGGGATCGGTCCACTCGCCAGCCTCGCGAGGCGCTTGCGGATCCCCTCCGCCTGGCGCTGCGCGATCACCAGCAGCGGCGAACCCTCGTTGGTCCAGACGCTTGCGTATTTTGCCGCGCTCCGCCGAGGCCGGATGTTCAGGATCACGCCGTTCAGGATCAGCCACCACAGCGGCCGCGGCACCTCGACCACACGCGGGTCCCAGAGGAATTCCTTCAGGTAGCGGCGCAGCGCCCGCGGCGTCGGGGCATCCGGGGTGCCCAGATTGGTGACCAGCACTCCGACGTATTCGGGGCTGCCATGCTGGTAATCGGGTTCGCCTTGGTATTTCACGCTGGTTCCTCGCGCGGATGAGTCGGGGGTCTCTGGAGGGCTGTCCGGAAAGTGGACCCGGACAGATGGAGGCGGTTCGCTACGGCTGCGACCCGCACCTGCCCTCAGCTGCGGAGCAGGCGATCCCGCAGCGGGCTGCTGCGCGGGAAATGGGCCTGGAGGAACTCCATCTGGTCCGCGAGCACGCGCCGGCCCTTGAGGTAGACGTACTCCGCATGGGTGGGACGAAACGGGATCGCCAGAAGCTGCATCCCTGCCTGCTCCGGGGTGCGCCCGGCCTTGTGGTTGTTGCAGCGCTTGCACGCGGTGACGACGTTGACCCAGGTGTCGCTGCCGTGCTGGCTCAGCGGCGTCACATGATCGCGCGACAGGTCCCGAACCTCGAAACGTTTGCCGCAGTACAGGCACATGTGCGCGTCGCGGCGGAACAGGGTGTCGTTGTTCAGCGGCGGGACATAGCCCCTGTGCAGCGTCCGGTTCGTTCCCTGCGTGGCGATGATCGAATTGACCTCCACCAGCGACCGGCGGCCGGTGCGGGCGCTGACGCCGCCACGAATCCGGTACAGCAGCGTGCCGCAGGTATAGGCCACCTGTCCGCCGTGATACAGACGCACGGCCTGCTGGTAATCGATCCACTCCAGCGGCATTCCGGAGGCGTCCGTGCGCAGGACCTGCTGTTGCAGCGGTACCATCGAGCGGCTCCCGGTGTAACCCGAACTCGCTGGACAATAATCAGGGAGCGTCGAGAACGCAATCGCCCCGCGTAGGAGCGGCTTCCAGTGGGAGC
>NZ_JAWLHP010000021.1:0-20994 GCF_041690275.1 Thioalkalivibrio sp. | reverse complement strand
GGAGCGGCTTCCAGTGGGAGCGGCTTCCAGCCGCGATCTTCCCAAGCCACACCCCATCGCGGCCGGAGGCCGCTCCCACAAGGAGCGGGCTCCACCCGCGATCCCCGCTTTCGGGTTTATGGCCTGTACCGATTCGGCTACACTTTCAGGTCGTGTCGCGCCAGCCCTGTGCGGCGGCCATCCATGGAATCGATCCGCCAACGCGGCCCTGCTTCAGACAACGATCGCCGGGCCCGGGGAGAGAGTGCATGCCAGTCAGATTGTCGGTCCCGAGGGAGAGCGCGAGCGGCGAACGCCGGGTGGCACTGGACCCCTCGACAGTCTCGCGGTTCAGCCAGATGGGCGTGTCCGTCCAGGTCGAAAAGAGTGCCGGCGACGCGGCGCGGTTCCCCGACGGCGCCTACGGCGATGCGCAACTGCTGGACACCGCGGAACTCTATCGCCAGACCGACATCATGGTCCGGGTTGCGCCGCCAACGGTCGAGGAGATCGGCAGTCTGCCCGAGGGCGCGACCCTGGTGGGCTTCTTCCACGCCCATCGCACCCCGGAGGTGGTGGCGGCGCTGAAGGAGCGGCGGATCCTGTCCTTCGCGATGGAACTGATTCCGCGCATCTCCCGCGCCCAGAGCATGGATGCGCTGTCCTCGCAGGCGGCCGTCGCGGGCTATAAGGCGGCGCTGATGGGTGCCGACCTGTCCTGCCGATTCTTTCCGATGCTGACCACCGCCGCCGGCACCATCCGCCCATCGAAGGTGATCGTGATCGGCGCCGGCGTCGCCGGCCTGCAGGCGATCGCGACCGCGCGCCGCCTCGGCGCGATGGTCGAGGCCTACGACGTGCGCTCGGCAACCAAGGAGCAGGTGGAGTCCCTGGGCGCGAAGTTCCTTGACCTGGGCGTGAAGGCCGAGGGCGAAGGCGGTTACGCCCGCGAGCTCACCGAAGACGAGAAAAGGCGTCAGCAGGAGGCGCTGGCCGGATTCATCGCCAAGGCGGATGTGCTGATCACCACCGCCGCGATTCCGGGACGCCCGGCGCCACAGCTGGTCCCGGCCGCGATGGTGGAGGGCATGAAGGCGGGTGCGGTAATCGTCGATCTCGCCGCCGAGGGGGGCGGTAACTGCGAACTGACCCGTCCCGGCGAGACGGTCGAGCACGGCAGCGTGATCGTTCACGGTCCACTGAACATACCTTCGCAGGTTGCACTGCATGCATCAGAGATGTATGCGAAGAACCTGCTGAATTTTCTGACCCCGACGCTGAAGGACGGCGAGTTCGCGCCCGACTGGGACGACGAGGTGATCGCGAAGAGCTGCCTGACCCGCGACGGCGGTATCGTCCACGGCCCCACCCGCGAAGCGATCGAGGGAGACGCGTCATGATCGAGGGTTTCGTCGCGCTGTACATCTTCATGCTCGCGGCCTTCACCGGCTATGAGGTGATCTCCAAGGTACCGGTGATCCTGCATACCCCGCTGATGTCCGGCTCCAACTTCATCCACGGCATCGTGCTGGTCGGCACCATGGTCGCGCTGGGCCACGCGACGACCCCCCTCGAGCAGCTGGTCGGCTTCGTGGCGGTGATCCTCGCCGCCGGCAATGCGGTGGGCGGCTACGTGGTGACCGAACGCATGCTGGAGATGTTCAAGACCAGCCGGGGAGACAAGTGATGGGTGCGGTCATGACCCTCATCAATATCGCGTACTTCGTTGCCGCGATCCTGTTCATCGTCGGCCTGAAACAGATGTCGTCGCCGACCACTGCGCGGCGCGGCATCCTGTGGGCGGGCGTCGGCATGGTGCTCGCGACCGTGGTCACCTTCGCCCACCCGGAGATCGAAGGGGCCGTCAATTACCTGCTGATCATCCTTGGCATCGCGATCGGCGGCGGTCTCGCATGGTGGAGCGGCAAGAAGGTCGCGGTGACCGATATGCCGCAGATGATCGCGCTGTACAACGGCATGGGCGGAGGCGCCGCGGCCGGCATCGGCGCGATCTACCTGCTGCAGGCCGATCCGGAAACCGCCTCGAACGTGGTGCTCGCGATCGCGGTACTCGGCTCGCTGATCGGCTCCGTGGCCTTCTCCGGTTCGATGGTGGCCTTCGCGAAGCTGCAGGGACTGATGGACAAGACGGTGTACTTCCCCGCGCAGCAATGGGCGAATCTCGGCGTGTTCGTGGTCACCCTGCTGCTGGGCCTGTCGCTCGCGCTCAGCGGTGGCGACGTGAACGGCCTGGTGCTGCTGCTGTTCTTCGTGCTGGCACTGGCCTTCGGGATCATGATGACGCTCCCGATCGGCGGTGCGGACATGCCGGTGGTGATCTCGCTGTACAACGCGCTGACCGGACTGGCCGTCGGCTTCAAGGGCTTCGTGCTGGACAACCCGGCGCTGATGATCGCCGGCGTGGTGGTCGGGGCGGCGGGCACGCTGCTGACGCAGCTGATGGCCAAGGCGATGAACCGCAAGCTGTCCAACGTCCTGTTCAAGCAGTTCGGCGGCAGCACGGGCGGCGCCACCGAGGAGGTGGCCGGCAGCCTGAAGCCGATCGAGGCGCCGGACGCCGGCATCATGATGGCCTTCGCGAACAAGGTGATCATCGTGCCGGGCTACGGCATGGCGGTGGCCCAGGCCCAGCACAAGATCTGGGAACTGACGCAGCTGCTGCTTGATCGCGGCGTCGCGGTGAAGTTCGCGATTCACCCGGTGGCTGGCCGCATGCCGGGGCACATGAACGTGCTGCTCGCCGAGGCCGGCGTCCCCTACGACCTCATCTACGACCTCGACGAGATCAACAACGAATTCAAGACCGCGGACGTCGCGGTGGTGATCGGCGCCAACGACGTGGTCAACCCGATCGCGCGCACGGACCCGGACAGCCCGATCTACGGCATGCCGATCCTGAATGCCGATCAGGCGAAGAACGTGATCGTGATCAAGCGGGGCCGCGGCGCCGGCTTCTCCGGCATCGAAAACCACCTGTTCTACGCCGACAACACGCGCATGCTCTACGGCGACGGCCAGAAGGCGGCCTCCGACCTGATCGCCGCGGTGAAGGAACTCGGCTGACCTTCAAGTCGCGCGGCCCGCAAGGAACAAGCCCCCTCCCCCCGGCCTCGCTACGCCCGGCATCCTGCCCTCCGCCCTTCGGGCCCGCCTGCGGCGGTTCGAAGTCCGCCCCCGGCACCCCCGGGGACAGATCTGCAGATCTGTCCCCGTCCCCTGGCGGCCTCCTCCCCCCGCGGGAGAGGGGAGAAACGGGCGGCTTTCACGTTGACAGCCGGCAGGGGCTGGACTGCTGGCAAACGGCGAACCAGTCACTTGCGGCACATCCTGTCGGGGTGTTATGCACAAGTGGCATCGAGGGCAGCAAAAAAATGTGGTTTAGCCCTGATAGCTTCGCGTCACCCGAATGAAGTAGCTGCAAGCCATTGAATAAAATGAAAAAAGAAAGATTGAACATTTTTTAGCCAAGCTAACACAAGTCCTTGTGGGACAAGCCTCTGCGGTCTCTGCCCCGGCTCTTTCCACAGAGTTATCCACAGGATCCGTGGATAACCCGGCGTAGACGAGGCGTCGCTCACGGCGCCATCGCGTACACTCCCGCCATGCGCCACCAAGCCCTCGTCCGCGTCGCCGTGGACCGCCCGCTGGACCAGCTGTTCGACTACGCCTGTCCGGTCGGCCCGCTGCCTGAACCGGGCCAGCGTGTCCGGGTGACCTTCGGCCGCAGCGAACAGACCGCCGTGGTGATGGAGACCGGACAGCCTCCTGCCGTTGATCGTGCGCGCATCCGTCCGCTGGAGAGGATCCTCGACCCCGGGCCGATCCTCTCCGGGCCCATCCTCGAACTCCTGCGCTTCGCGTCCCGCTACTATCATCACCCGATCGGCGAGACGGTGCTGAATGCCCTGCCCCCGGCCCTGCGCAAGGGTGCGCCCCTGCCCTCGCCGGCGGCGGCCGAACCGCAGTGGCGGCTCCGGCCCGCCCAGGCGCATCCGCGCCTAGGTCCCCGGCAGCGCGCGATCGTGCAGGGCCTGGAGACCTCCGGCACGGCCCTGGCGCTGCATGCCCTCGCCGACCTCACGGGGCTGGCGCTGCGCCGGGCGGAGCTCAAGCGGCTTGCCGATCTGCGCGTCGTGGAGGCCGTTGCCCACGAGCCCGCGGCGCCGCCATCCGCAAGCCCTCCCGTAGCGCTGACTCCGGACCAGCGGCAGGCAGTGACCGCGATCGAGGCGGAACTTGGCACCCCGGCGGCCCTCCTCCTGGACGGCGTGACCGGCAGCGGCAAGACCGAGGTCTATCTCGAGGCTGCGGCAACGGCGATCGCGCGGGGGCTGCAGGTGCTGGTGCTGGTCCCGGAGATCGCACTGACCCCGCAACTGGTCAGGCGCGTCAGCCAGCGCTTCCCCGGCCAGGTCGCCGCACTGCACTCCGGACTTCCTGCGGGTGAACGCCTGCGCGTCTGGGATGCCGCACGCCGCGGCGCACGGGCGCTGCTGCTCGGGACCCGGTCCGCGCTGTTCACGCCACTGCCGGCGCTGGGGCTGCTGATCGTCGACGAGGAGCACGACCCGGCATACAAGCAGCAGGACGGACTGCGCTATCACGCCCGCGACCTGGCGATCATGCGCGGCCACATCGAATCGGTTCCGGTGGTCCTCGGCTCGGCCACCCCGACGCTCGAGAGCCTCGCGAAGGCCCGCGACGGACACTATCGGCATCTGCCCCTCGGCACGCGGCCGGACGGCTCCCTGCCACCCCCGGTGCGCTGTGTCGACACACGCGTGCACCGCACCGACGAGGGACTCACCACCCCGCTGCTGGATGCAATGCGCACCACACTGGCCGGCGGCCGCCAGTGCTTCGTGCTGCTGAACCGGCGCGGGTTCGCGCGTGTGCTCGCCTGCGAGCATTGCGGCTGGGTGGCCGACTGCCCGCACTGCGACGCGCGGCTGACCGTGCACGCAGCCGCGCACCGCTCGATCTGCCACCTCTGCGGCTTCACCCAGCCGCTCGCCGAGCACTGCCCGGAATGCGGCCAGCTACTCAGCCGCCAGGGACTCGGCACCCAGCGCCTGGAACGCGCGCTTTCGCGCCACTTCGCCGGAGTCCCGCTGGTGCGGCTCGACCGCGACAGCATCCGTCGCCGGGGCGAGCTCGAGCGCTGCCTCGAGGCCATCCGGCAGATGGACGCCGGCATCGTCGTCGGCACCCAGATGCTCGCCAAGGGGCACGACTTTCCTCGCGTCGGCCTGGTCGGAGTCATCGACGTGGACCAGGGGCTGTTCAGCGTCGATCTGCGTGCGGCGGAGCAGACGCTGCAGCTGGTGCAGCAGGCCGCGGGGCGTGCGGGGCGCTCCGGGGACCCCGGCATCGTGCTGGTACAGACGGGGCATCCCGAGCACCCGCTGATGCAGGCGCTCCAGCGCGGCGACTATGCATCGATGGTGGCACCGCTGCTCGCCGAACGCCGCGCGGCCGGCATGCCGCCGTTCGGGTTCCTGGCCCTGGTCCGGGTCGACGGACCGAGCGCGGAGTCCAGCGCCCGGCAGGCGGAGGAGATTGCCCGGCAGCTGCGCCGCCACGCCCGGGGGGTCCGTGTCCTTGGCCCGGCCCCGGCACCGCGGCACCGCGTGAACCGCCGCTACCGCGAGCAGATCCTGCTCGCCTCCCCGACCCGCAAGGCCCTGCACCAAACCCTCGCCGTGGCCCGCGACGGCTGGCAGCAACATCCGCCACCCCGCAACCTGCGGGTCAGCATCGACGTCGACCCGGCCACCCTGGCCTGATCCGGCAGCCATCCCCGCGGCAGCGTAGGAGCGGCTTCCAGCCGCGATCCCCACCCCAATCGCGACCAGAGGCCGCCCCCACAACCGCCACAGCCATCCCCCGCGGCAGCGTAGGAGCGGCTTCCAGCCGCGATCCCCGCGTCCCATTGGGTTAGAATATCCGGCTTGTCTTCTATAACCGGTTGCACCACCTTGAAAGAGACCCTCGAGCAGGCGCTGGAGTCGGCGCTCTCCCGGCTCGTGCGCGACGGCATCCTGCCGGCTGACCACGGGGTGGAGGCGCGCGTGACGCGCACCCGCGAACGCGAGCACGGCGACTTCGCCGCCAACCTGGCCATGCAGCTGGCCCGGCCCGCCCGGCGCAAGCCGCGGGAGATCGCCGAACTGCTGACCTCCGCGCTGCCCCCGGTATCCGGGCTGGCCGGCGTCGAGATCGCCGGTCCCGGGTTCATCAACTTCCGGCTTGACGACAGCGCCCGGGTCCGCGTGCTGCAGACGATCGTCGAGGCAGGCGCCGACTACGGCCGCTCCGGGATCGGGCGCGGACAGAAGGTGCAGGTGGAATTCGTGTCCGCGAACCCCACCGGACCGCTGCACGTCGGTCACGGGCGGGGTGCCGCCTACGGCGCCACGGTGGCCGACCTCCTGGCCTTCTGTGGCTTCGAGGTCACGCGCGAATACTACGTGAACGACGCCGGCCGGCAGATGAACATCCTCGCGGCCAGCGTCTGGCTGCGCTATCTCGAACGGCGCGGCGTGAACATCCCGTTTCCCGCAAACGGCTACCGCGGCGAATACGTGCACGGCATTGCCGACGATCTGGCGGTGCTGCTCGGCGACGCCGGCGTCCATCCGGCCGGGCGCGTGCTCGAGGGCCTGCCGCCCGACGAACCCGATGGCGGCGACAAGGAGGCCTACATCGACGCCCTGGTGGAGCGCGCCCGGGAGCTCCTGGGCCCGACCCTGTACCGCCAGTTCTTCGACCACGGGCTGAACGCGATCCTCGACGATATCCGCGACGACCTCGCCGCCTTCGGCGTGCACTACCAGAGCTGGTTCTCCGAGCGGAGCCTCGCCGATTCCGGTGCCATCGAGGCGGCGATCGAGCGGCTGCACGAGCGCGCCGCACTGTACGAGAAGGACGGCGCGCTGTGGTTCCGCTCCACCGACTACGGCGACGACAAGGATCGCGTGGTGCGCCGCGAGAACGGCGAATACACCTACTTCGCCTCCGATATCGCCTATCACCGCCAGAAGTTCGAACGCGGCTATGACCGGATGATCAACGTCTGGGGCGCGGACCACCACGGCTACGTTGCCCGGGTGCGCGCGGCGCTGCAGGCGCTGGGGCTGGACGACACCCGTCTGGACGTGCTGCTGGTGCAGTTCGCGATCCTCTATCGCGGCAGCGAGCGGGTGCAGATGTCCACCCGTTCCGGCAGCTTCGTGAGCCTGCGCGAACTGCGCGAGGACGTGGGTTCCGACGCCGCCCGCTTCTTCTACGTGCAGCGGCGCTGCGACCAGCACCTGGACTTCGACCTGGAGCTGGCCAAGAGCCAGTCCAACGACAACCCGATGTACTACATCCAGTACGCGCACGCACGGATCGCCAGCGTGCAGCGTACCGCCGCCGAGCGCGGGGCCACCGCCGCGGCCGCCAACGGGCCCGAGATCGCCCGGCTGACGCTGCCCCCGGAGACCGACCTGCTGGTGCAGCTGGACCGCTTTCCGGAGCTGGTCGCCGGAGCCGCCCTCGCGCGCGAACCGCATCAGCTGGCCCAGTACCTGCGCGACCTGGCCGCGGGCTTCCACGCCTACTACAACGCGGTGCCCTTCATGAACGCGGAGGACGCCGAACTGGTCGCGGCGCGCCTGGCACTGGTCGGGGGCATCCGGCAGGTACTGGCGAACGGACTGGGGCTGCTGGGTGTCAGCGCCCCCGAGACCATGTAGGATTCCGGGATGGCGCAGGCACGCAAGGTTCGCCGCAAACCCGCGCCCAGCCGCCGCCGGCGCCCGACGCCGGGCTGGGTCTGGCTGCTGGCGGGGGTGATCGTCGGCCTGGCCGTGGCGGCCGCCCTCTACCTGCAGGGGGCCGACCGCATGGGCCAGGATCCCGGCTGGCTGACGCGGGACGAGGGACCGGCCGCCGCGCCCGTCCCGCAACCGCTGGAGCAGGCGCCCGCCGCGCCGTCCGAGGGTTCGCGTTTCCAGTTCTACGAGCTGCTCCCCCGGGACGAGGTGCGCATCCCGGAGGCCGAGCCACCGCCCTCCCAGACCGTCGCGCCCGCTCCGGCCCCGACACCGGAGCCGACGCCGCGGACGACACCGGAGCCGGAGACAGCGCCCCAGCCCGACGCCGCGACCCGCGTGATGCTGCAGACCGGATCCTTCCAGCGGCACGAACAGGCCGACCAGATGAAGGCCCGGCTGGCGATGATGGGTCTGCAGGCCAGCATCCGCGAGGTCAAGGTCGGCGGACAGACCTTCCATCGCGTGTACCTGGGTCCGTTCGACAACGAGGCGGTGGCCAATCGCTGGGCCGAACGGCTGCAGCGCGAGGACTTCGAGGTGCTGCGGCTCCCCGCGTTCTGATGGGCCGCAATCCCCCGCCTGCCCCGATCCGGGAGCTGGAAGCGCGGCTCGGCTCGCTGCTGCTGCACGACGAACGGGCCGTCCGCGAACTGCTGCAGCGCGCCTCCCGCCGGCTGGATCGCGCCCAGCCCGCCGATCGCCTGCTCGACCAGGCCCGCCGGCAGATCGACGACGGCGCCCTGCGCGCCGAATCCTTTCGGGCCACCCTGCCCGAACCCCGCTATGCCGGCGACCTGCCCATCCACGCCGAGCGGGACCGGATCGTCACAGCCATCCGCGAACACCCGGTGCTGGTGCTCTGCGGCGAGACCGGGTCCGGCAAGACCACCCAGCTTCCCAAGCTCTGCCTCGAGGCCGGCCGTGGACGCCGCGGACTGATCGGGCACACTCAGCCGCGCCGCATCGCCGCCCGCTCGGTCGCCGCGCGTGTCGCCGAGGAACTCGGCTCGGAGCCCGGCGCCACCGTCGGCCACAAGGTCCGCTTCGTGGACCAGACCGGTCCCGGCACGCGCATCAAGCTGATGACCGACGGCATCCTGCTCGCGGAACTGCGCCAGGACCGCGACCTGCTTGCCTACGACACGCTGATCATCGACGAGGCCCACGAGCGCAGCCTCAACATCGACTTCCTGCTCGGCTACCTGAAACGGCTGCGGCCGCGGCGCCCCGATCTCCACGTGATCGTCACCTCCGCGACCCTCGACCCGGAGCGCCTGGCACACTTCTTCGACGACGCCCCGATCATCGAGGTACCGGGCCGCGCCTGGCCGGTAGAGGTGCGCTACCGGCCGCTGCAGGACGCCACCGGGACGGAGAGCGCGGCAGCGGCCGCACCCGAGCGCGATCTCTTCGACGGCGTCGCGGATGCGGTGGCCGAATGCTGCCGCGCCGGCAGCGGCGACATCCTCGTCTTCCTGCCGGGCGAGCGGGAGATCCGGGACGCGGCGAAGCGCCTGCGCCGCGAACAGCCGGCCCACACGGAGATCCTGCCGCTCTACGCACGCCTGTCCGCGGCCGAGCAGAGCCGGGTGTTCCGGCCCCATCCCGGGCGGCGCATCGTGCTCGCGACCAACGTCGCCGAGACCGCGCTCACGGTGCCGGGAATCCGCTTCGTGATCGACAGCGGACTGGCCCGCATATCGCGCTACTCCTGGCGTTCCAGGCTGCAGCGCCTGTCCCTGGAGCCGGTGTCGCGCGCCTCCTGCACCCAGCGCGCCGGGCGCTGCGGGCGCCTGGGCCCCGGCATCTGCATCCGGCTGTTCGACGAGCAGGACTTCGAACTGCGGCCGGAATACACGGACCCCGAGATCCTGCGTTCCAACCTCGCGGCGGTGATCCTGCAGATGGCCGCGCTCGGCCTGGGGGACCCGCAACACTTCCCCTTCGTCGAGCCTCCGGACACGCGCCTGATCCGCGACGGCTACCGGCTGCTCGAGGAATTGCACGCCGTGGACGCCCGGGGCCGGATCACCGCCGCCGGGCGCCGCCTTGCCCACTTCCCGGTGGATCCCCGACTCGCCGCGATGATCGCGGCTGGCGGCGAGCGCGCCGTGCTGGCCGAAGCCGTCACCATCGCCGCCTTTCTCGCGCTGCAGGACCCGAGGGAGCGGCCGGCCGAGCACCGGCAGGCGGCGGACGAGGCGCACCGGGAATTTCACGTCGAGGGCTCGGACTTTCTCGGCATCCTGCGCCTGTGGGAGGCCTGGCACCAGACCCGTGAAGACCTGGGCAGCAGTGCGCTCAAACGCTGGTGCCGGGAACACTTCCTCGCCTTCATGCGCATGCGCGAGTGGCAGGAACTGCGCGCACAACTGCTGACCCTGGCCCGCTCCGGGGGTCTGCAGCGGAACACGCTGCCCGCCGACCCGACGGACCTGCACAAGGCCCTGCTCGCGGGTCTGGTCAGCCACGTCGGCCGCAAGACCGAGCGCGGCGACTATCTGGGCACACGCAACCGCCGCTTCCAGATCCACCCGGCGTCGGGCCAGGCCAAGCGCCGTCCCGAATGGGTCGTCGGCGCGGAGATCGCCGAGACCACCCGTGTGTACGCACGCGAGGTGGCCGCGATCAAGCCGGACTGGATCCTCGCGGTGGCACCGCACCTGCTGAAGCACGACATCCACGAGCCGCACTTCCAGGCCCGCACCGGCCGGGTGGGCGCCCGGGACCGGATCACCCTCTACGGCCTGGTGGTCGCGCCGCGGGCCCCGGTGAACTTCGCCCGACACGACCCGGCGGAGGCGCGCCGGCTGTTCATCCAGCAGGGCCTGGTCGAGGGCCAGCTGCGCTCGCGCTCGAGCGGCCTCGCCGCGAATCTCGCGACCGTCGCGGAGATCGCGGAGATGGAGGCCCGCGGCCGCCGCCGCGACCTGCTGGCCGAGGAGGACCGGCTGCGGGACTTCTACGATCAGCGCCTGCCCGGAGACGTGGTGGACGGACCCACATTCGAGGCGTGGATCCGCAAGGCCGAGAAGACCGACCCGCAGATCCTGCAGATCGACCGGGCCGCATTGCTGCAGGAGCCCGAGGCCGCCCTGCCGCAGGGCGCCTATCCGGACGCGCTGGAGGTCCGGGGGCTGCGCCTGCCGCTGTCCTACCGCTTCGAGCCCGGGCAGGCGGACGACGGGGTCACCGTGTCCGTCCCGATCGCCGCGCTGAACGGACTGCCCGACTGGCTCGGCGACTGGCTGGTACCCGGGCTGCTGGAGGAACGCGTGGTGGGGCTGCTGCGCAGTCTGCCCAAGGGCCTGCGCCGCCACTTCGTCCCGGCACCCGACTTCGCCCGGGCTGCGCTGGAGCGGATGCCGTCCCGCGAGGGGCCGCTGCTGCCGGCACTCGGCGAGGCGCTGGAGGCGATCACGGGCACGCGCGTGCCGCCGGAGGCCTGGCGCCCGGACAGCCTGGAGCCGCACCTGATCATGCGCTTCCGGGTACTGGACCCGGACGGCGCCGAGGCCGCGTCCGGGCGCGACCTGCCCGCGCTGAAGGCACGCCTCGGCGACACCGCGGGTGCGCACTTCGACCGCACGCGTCCGGACGACATCACGCGCGCGGGCATCACGCGCTGGGATTTCGGTTCGCTGCCGGAGTTCGTCGAGTTCGATCACCAGGGCGCACGGCTTCGGGCCTACCCGGCGCTGGCCGATGCCGGCGACAGCGTCGACCTGCGGCTGGAGCCCGATCCGGACAGCGCCCGGCACCTGCAGCGGAGCGGTCTGCGCCGCCTCTTCCTGCTCGGCTGCCACCGCATCGTGCGCGATCTGCGGCGACAGCTTCCCGACATCCAGCACGCCTGCCTGCACTACGCACCGCTGGGTAGCTGCGACGCACTCCGGAACCAGATCCTGGCCGCCGCGGCCGAACGCGTGTTCCTCGCGGAGGCACCGTGGCCGCGCGATGCCCGGACCTTCGAGGCGCGCCTGGAGGCCGGCCGGGCCGAACTGACGCCCGTCGCGATGGAGCTGTCCCGGCTCGCCGCGCGGATCCTCGCCGACTGGCACCAGTTGCGCCGCCGGCTGGACGGCGACCTGCCGCTGTCCTGGATCGAGGCGGCGCGCGACATCCGGGATCAGCTGGAATACCTGGTACCGGCCGACTTCCTGCTCGCGACCCCGCCCGGTGTATTGCCGGAACTGCCGCGCTACCTGCAGGCGATCGCAAGACGCCTGCAGCGCCTCGAACAGGCGCCGGACAAGGACCGCCGCCTGCGCGTGGACATCGAGCCGATTTGGGACGAGGCCAAGCGCCTGCTGACCGCGCACCCGGGGGACCCACGAGTCACGCGTTTCCGCTACCGCGTGGAGGAGCTGCGGGTTTCGGTCTTCGCCCAGGAACTCGGGACCCGGGAAAAGGTCTCGATTCAGCGCCTCTCACGCGAGCTGGACGAATTGCGCCGCGGCCCCCCTCCCCAACCCTTCCCCCTCTCCCAAGGCAATGGCAAAAGGGGACAGATTTAAAATCTGTCCCCGAACATCACAAGGAACAACACCGCCTCAGGGGCACTCCACGTGGGTTACAGTGCGCCCACGCCACCGCGAACCAACGAGGACTGACCGCAATGCACGTAATCGTGATCGGGGCCGGCGTCACGGGCACCACCACCGCCTGGTTTCTGCGTGATGCCGGCCTGTCGGTGACCCTGCTGGACGCCGCCGATCTTCCTGCCCAGGGCGCGAGCGCCGCCAATGGCGGCATGCTGCATGCGAGCCATGCCGAACCCTGGAACGCCCCCGGCGTCGGCTGGGACCTGCTGCGCCATATCGGCCGCGCGGACTCTCCGCTGCTGCTGCGCCCGCGCGCCCTGCCCGGCCTCGTGCCCTGGGGCATCGAATTCCTGTGGAACAGCCGCGGCGGGCGCTTCGAGCGCAACACCCTGGTGAACGCGCGCCTCGCCGAGTACTCCCTGCGCGAACTGCGGGCGCTGCAGCAGGAGCTGGCGCTCGATTTCGACTTTGCCGAATCCGGCATCCTGAAGATCTTCCAGGATCCGCAGAGCCTCGAGAAGAACCGCAATGCCAGCCGCCGGATGGCCGACGTCGGCGTGCACTTCGAGGACTGGGACGCGGCCCGGGTCGCGGCCGAGGAACCCGCGCTGGAGCCGATAGCGCACCGTCTTTGCGGGGCACTGTTTTTCCCGGGCGACGCGATCGGCAATGCCGCGACGTTCACCCGCGAACTGACCGCCGTCGCCGAACGCGCCGGCGTGCGCTGGCGGCCGAACACCACGGTTACCGGCTGGAGGCGTTTCCAGGGCCGGATCAACGGGGTCGAGACCTCGCGCGGACCGATGGCTGCCGATGCGGTCGTCCTCGCCAGCGGCTTTGCCGCGCCCGGACTCCTGCGCAGGCTCGGCATCCGGCTCCCGGTGGCGCCAGTCAAGGGCTACTCGCTGACCCTGCACCTCAACGGCGCCTCGCGACTGCGACTGCCGATCATCGACGATGCCAACAAGGTGGTGCTGACACCGCTGGGCAGCCGCCTGCGGCTGGCCGGGACGGCCGAGTTCACCGGGGCGGACCTGCGCATGAATGTCTCCCGGGCGGAGAACGTGCTCGCGCAGTGCCGCCGCACCCTGCCATGGCTCCCGGAACACGTCGACCCCGACACCATGGAACCCTGGGCCGGGCTGCGGCCGATGAGCGCGCGGGGCACCCCGATCCTCGGCCCGACCCCGGTTCCCGGGCTGTACCTGAACACCGGCGCCGGCCACCTGGGCTGGACCTTCGCCTGCGGGTCCGCAGGCCTGGTGCGCGACAGCATCCTCGGCCGCACGCCCGCGCTGCCGCTGGAGCCGTTCCTGCCCTGAGAGCGGGGCGGCCCTCGTCGGGGAGAGGGCACCTTTCCATGCGTTCAGACGGACGCACGCTCCGACGGGGACAGATTTTAACCTGTCCCCGTTTCCACGTTTCCGGCTGTATGCGCTCCGCCGGGCTGACGCGACGCCGATCAAGACTGCGTAAACACCATCCGAATGCGCGCCCCGCCGAGCTCCGGGGCCTGCTCGATGTGCAGTTCGCCGCCGTGATCGCGCACCAGCGTGTGCACGATGTGCAGCCCGAGACCCTGACCACCCGGCCGGGTATCGCGCCGCGCGCCGCGGCGCAGCACCGCCTCCCGGTCGGCCCCGTCGATGCCCGGACCGTCGTCGTCCACGGTCAGCTCCAGGCGCCGGCCCGAACAGGTCAGGCCGACCCGCACCTGCGCGCGGGCGTGGCGAATGGCGTTGTCCAGCAGGTTGCCCAGCAGCTCGAACAGCGCCCCGGTATCGATCCGCAGCGTGCACTCGGGCTGCAGCGACATCGCCAGTTCGACCCCGTGCTGGTCCGCGATCCGGCGCAGCGCGGAGCCGGTCCGTTCGATCACCGGTGCCACGGCCACCGGCGGCTGGAACGGGGACGGACCGAGGCGCTGCGCCTGGTTCAGCTCGTGCTGGATCATGTCCTGCATGCGCTCGATCTGCAGCAGCAGCTCGCGGCGCTCGGCGCTCGGGCCCTCGATCCCGAGACGCAACGCGGACAGGGGGGTCTTGAGGCTGTGCGCCAGGTCCGCCAGCGCGTGCTTCTGCCGTTCCAGACGGGCCCCCTCGAATTCCAGCAGCGCATTGATGCTGTCGGTCAGGGTCTGGATCTCGTGCGGGTACGGCCCCCCGAGCCGCCTGTGCTCACCCTGGCGCAACGCGTCGAGGTCGGCACGCACGCGCCGCAGCGGCCGCAGCCCCCACAGGCCGAGGGCAAGCGCCTGCCCCGAGATCAGCAGGATCGTGAGCAGGCCGAGCGCCCCCCAGAGGGTTCGCCGGTAGCGTTCCATCTGCGCGTCGTAGGCATCACGCTCCTCGAGCACCTGGAAGGTCAGGGGCACAAGCTGTCCGGGGAGCTCCCACTGAACGGTCATCCGGCGCTCGAAGAACCCGTCGTCGTCCCAGTCCTCCAGCCGGGTGCCGAGCGCCGAGGGGGAGCGCCACAGCGTGGCGCCGCCGGCATCCAGGATACGGGCATACACCCCGCCCCCGGGCAGCGCGAGCCGCGGGTCCGGCAGGATCTCCGGAAGCTGGACCTCGCGCGCACCGGAGACCTCGACGATGCCCATCAGCAACAGCAGCTGTGCATCCAGACGAGTCGTCACGGCGTCCTCCGCGTTCTCCCGGAAGGCGCGTTCCAGCAACGTCGCGGTGAGCACAAAGAACACGGCGATCACCGCGGCCGCCACCAGGCTGATGCGCAGCCGCAGGCTCAGCCCCGGCGCGTTCATGTCGCGCCGCTTGGGTTCCCGACCGGTTGCAGCGTGAAGCGGTAACCGCGCCCGCGCAGCGTCTCGATCACACCGAGGCTGCCGTCCGGATCCAGCTTGCGCCGCAGTCGTCCGATCAGAACCTCGATCACGTTGCTCTCGCGGTCTGCATCGTGCTCGTAGAGGTAGTCGGACAGCACGTCCTTGCTCAACGGCCGCCCGGCCTGGCGCACGAGCTGGAGCAGCAGGCGGTACTCGAAGGTGGTCAGGCCGATCGGCTGGCCGCGCAGCCTGACGGTGTCGGTCGCGGTATCGATGACCAGCGGCCCGAAGTCCAGTCGCTCGTGGCCCTCCTGCAGGCTGCGCCGAACCAGCGCGCGCAGCCGGGCCTGCAGCTCCTCCACGTGGAAGGGCTTGGTCAGGTAGTCGTCGGCCCCCGCCTCGAGTCCCTCCACCTTGTCCTGCCAGCGGTCGCGGGCGGTCAGGATAAGGATCGGCAGACGCGGCTTCACCGCCCGCGCCTTGCGCACGAGTTCGAGGCCATCCAGACCGGGGAGGCCGAGGTCCACGATCGCGACGTCGCAGGCGTATTCCTCGAGCAGATACAGTCCGGTCCTGCCTTCCGCCGCGGGATCGACCCGCCAGCCGCCGGCGGCGAGGGCGTCGGCGAGGCTCTGCCGCAAATCGTCGTCGTCCTCGACCAGGGCGACCCGAAGATTCATGGCCGCGCGTCCTCCGCACCCCGAATCTCGAGATTGCGAACCTGCTGCGCATCGGTCAGCAGGCGGATCACGTAGACCACCTGCCCGTTGCGCTGTTCGGAACGGGCGGACAGGATGCGCCCGCCATGTGTCCGCTCCACCTGTGCCACCGCCTCTTCCAGCGTGGCGGGCGCCGCCGTGCCCGTGACCGGCAAACCGGTCGCCAGCACGAGCAGCAGCGCGGCCAGCAGCACGACGCGGCGGCGGGCCGGACGTCGGATTCGGTTCAGGTCCTGGCGCATGTCTTCGATCTCCGGGTCCTTCGGCATCGGCGGGCGGCAAGGCCGCACGCGATCCATGGGCAGGGGCACCGGCCATGCAGCACCCGCAGCCACGTATTACACTAAAAGCGTAGCCTGAACCTCGTCTGAAGACGACACCCGGATCGCAATGAGCAGCGAGACAGCGACAGCCACGAAGACATCCGGCCTTGGGGCGGAGTGCGATGAACTGGCCTGGCGCGAGTTGCTACCCCATTTCGCCCGCGGCGCTGTCGTGCGCGTTGACCCCGAACTCGATCTGATCACGGTGGCCGAGGCCTTTCGTGACGACGACTCCGCGCGCGTTGGCGCCTGGATGCAGGGTGGCGCGATCGCGAGGGCCAGCGACGAAGATGCGCGACACTGGGCGCGTCTCGAACCCGTCTTCCGGGCCATCGTGGTCGCGCCCTGGGTGCTGGCACAGGAACTGGCCACAACCCACTAAGGGGAAAGCCCATGCTGACGATCAACCTCGACACCGTACTCTGGGTGGTGAATCTGACCCGGGAATTCCACGCAAAGGAGGAAGTCGTCTTGCCCGACGACTCCATGGAGGGCAACGACGACGATTGGGCGATGCAGATGCTGGCGGACCATGGAAGCGACCTGACTCTGCAGGAACTGCGCTCCGGCTTGCAGGGGCTCGACCGGGAACTGCAGGCGGAACTCCTGGCGCTGAAGTGGATTGGCCGTGGTGATTACGGACCCGAAGAGTGGGAGGACGTGCTGCGCGAGGCCATCGACAACTGGTCGCCCGAGGTCATGGATCGACTCATCGCGACCCCGCTGATCCCCGAGTATCTGCTGGAGGGGCTGGATGCCCTGGGGATCGAGCACGAAGAGTGAATGTTTCCCCACTTCGGGCGTCGATTCCGGCGGATACGCCGATCTGCCTGGAAATCTCGAAACTCTAGGTCTAGTCTTCCAAAGTGGTAGTGATCGTTGGGAATAGTCGAAGAGGGGGACAGGTCTTCGACTCGAACATCCGTAATTCGGCAGCCAATTCCGGATCTGGCGACCCGAGCAACCCAGCCCGGCCCGGGGGAACCACTCTCAGGGCTCGGATACAAGAACAGGCGGTCTGAAGAGGTCGCCAGCCCACTGAAGCCAAAACCTCAGACGGAGGAGTCCGCATCCATGAAACGTTCTCGTATTCTTGCCGCAGGTATTGCGGTGTCGATGATGGCCCTGGCCTACGTACCGCAGGCCGCTGCAGAGGTCGAGCGGGGTGAGCTGCTCACCACCTCGTGCTTCAGCTGCCACAGCATTGACCTTGAAGGGGCCGGAAACATGCCGAACCTCGTCGGTTACCCGCGCGACCTGATGATCTCCCAGATGCAGGCCTTCAAGGACGGATCGCGCCCCGGCACCATCATGAATCGACATGCGAAGGGCTATACGGACGAGGAAATCGTCATGATGGCCGACTACTTCGACACCATACAATAAGAAACTGGGGGATCTGAGAGATGAACAATTTTTCCCGTCGTAATTTTCTCAAGGCCGTCGGCATCGGTGGCGCCGCCACGCTGACCAGCTTCGGCTGCGCCGCGAATGGCACAGCAACGGCCACGCGCAATGCCAAGGTCATCGTGATCGGTGGCGGCTCCGGCGGCGCCACCGCGGCGAAATACCTGAAGCGGTTCTCCACGGAAATGGACGTGACCCTGATCGAACCGAATGCGACCTATTACACCTGCTACGGCAGCAACTGGGTGCTCGGCGGCAATGCGGAGATGGACGACATCGCGCAGACCTACGATGCCCTGCAGTCCCGCCATGGCGTGAATGTGGTGCGGGATTCGGTGATGGAGGTCGATCCGGCCAGCCGAACGGTTACCACGAGCTCCGGCGAGACGATGAACTACGACCGTCTGGTGATGTCTCCCGGCATCGACTTTCGTTATGACGCGGTCCCCGGCATCAGCGCGGCCGACAGCGAGCGCATCCCGCACGCCTGGAAGGCCGGTGCGCAGACGAGACTCCTGCGCCAGCAGCTGGAGGCCATGCCCGATGGCGGCGTATTCGTGATGGTTGCCCCGGGCAACCCGTTCCGCTGCCCGCCCGGGCCGTACGAGCGGGCGTCCATGGTTGCCCATTACTTCCAGCGCGAAAAGCCGCGTTCGAAGATCATCATCCTCGACAACAAGGAGGCCTTCTCCAAGCAGGGCCTGTTCATGGAGGGCTGGGAGCAGCACTACGGCGACATGATCGAGTGGGTCTCAAGCTCCCGCGGCGGACAGGTCGAGGAGATCGATGCGGCCAACCTGAGAACGATCTCCGACGGTGGCTTCACCGAGTTCAAGGCGGACGTGCTGAACTACATCCCGCCGCAGACCGCGGGCAAGATCGCCATGGACACCGGCCTGGCCGACGGCTTCTGGTGCCCGGTCAACCAGCTGACCTTCGAGTCGACCATCCACCCGGGGATCTATGTAATCGGTGACTCCAGCGTCGCCGGCGCGATGCCGAAGTCCGGCCACTCGGCCAACAACCAGGCCAAGGTGGCCGCGGCGGCCATTGTCCGCGACCTCGGGGGTGAGGAGCCGCTGTCACCGTCCACCGCGAACACCTGCTACAGCCTGATCACGCCCGAACATGGGATCAGCGTGGCCGCGGTGTACTCGTACCAGGATGGCACAATCGCCGGCGTGGAAGGCGCGGGCGGCGTCAGTCCGATGGACGCACCGGCATCGGTCCGCAGGCAGGAGGCCCTCTACACCCAGGGCTGGTACGACGGAATCACCGCCGACATCTGGGGCTAAGCGCCTCTGGCAGTAACGGCAGTCACGAGGCCCCGGACCGCAATGGTCCGGGGCCTTTTCTATGTGCCCCTGGCGTGCGGCGGCTCGCCGCCGCTTTCGCGCAGGGGGCTTGCCCCCTGCCGCGGGAGCGAGCTTCCGGGGTCCATGGCGAGAGCGAGCTTCCGGGGTCCAGGGCGGAAGCAAGCTTCCGGACTCCAAAGCGGGAGCACGCTCCCGCACTCCACAGATCAGGCGTTGAGATCCGGTATCAACCGACTGCGCAGGCGCTCGATCGCATCCTTCAGCTGCAGCTTGCGCTTCTTCAGCCGCCGCAGGGCGAACAGGTCCTGCGCCGCGGTCTCCTGCAGCGCGTGAATCGCAGTCTCCAGCGCCCGATGCTCGGACTCGAGCTCGACGATGTGCGCACGCAGTTCACTCTCGTTCGGGACCACGATTCCTCCTGCATCCGGCGCGGCTCGCGTATCATCGCAGAGCGTGAACCGCGCCGCCAATGCATCGAACCGGAGGCACCATGGGCATCACCAACCGGCCGCTGAAGATCGTCACGCCACGCGGCATCCACCTTGGCGGGGTGATCGTGCAGCCCGAGGGTACCCCGGTCGGACAGGCCTGCATCGCCCACTGTTTTGCCTGCTCCAAGGACTTCCCGGCCACCGTCCGGCTGGCGCGGGCCCTCGCCCAGGAGGGCATCATCACGCTGCGCTTCGACTTCATGGGGCTGGGCGAGGCCGAGGGCCGCTTCGAGGACAGCAGCTTCCAGACCTACTGCGAGGACCTCGGTTCCGCGCTGGACACCTTCGACGAGGAGACCGGGTTCTTCACCGACCTGCTGATCGGACACAGCTTCGGTGGTGCAATGGCCCTCGCGCTCGCGCGGCTGCGCGCGGAACTGCGCGCAGTGGTCACCATCGCGGCACCCGCCGAGCCGGGGCACGTGACCCGGCTGCTCGGCGCGCAGGCGCAGGGCATAAGGGAGGCCGGCGCGGCGGAGGTCGAGATCGGCGGCCGTCGCATCCGCATCGGCCGCGAATTCCTGGATTCGGTCGAGAATCAGGACCTGGATTCCGCACTGGAGGGGCTGGACCGTCCGCTCCTGCTGCTGCACGCGCCCCGGGACACGGTCGTCGGCATCGACCATGCCCGGCGCATCTTCGCCCGCGCGAAGCACCCGAAGAGCTTCGTCGCGCTGCATCAGGCCGATCACCTCCTGACGCGTCCGGAACACACGGCCTACGTGGCGCGGTTGATCCACGCCTGGGCCTATGACCTGTTACGGCCTCACCAGTAGTTCTCCACGGTGATCTGCCCGGGATGGCCGCGCCGGTTGCGCTGCATCCCGCGTGTCTTCAGCACCGCCTGGGTATCGCGAACCATGCCGGGGTTGCCGCAGATCATCACCTGTGAATGACGGGCGTCGATCCCGAGTCCGCACAGCGCCTCCAGCTGGCCGTCCTGCAGTGCCACGGAGATCCGGCTCTGCGGAATGTCTTCCAGGGCCTCGCGCGTGACCAGCGGCTGGTAGTGGAAGCGTTCCGGGGCTCTTTGGGCGAACGCCCGGATGCGGTCCCGGTAGCTCAGTTCGGCGCCATGGCGTACCGAGTGCACCAGCCGGATGTTTTCGAAGCGCCGCCAGGGCTCGTCGGTGCCGAGAATGGACAGAAAGGGGCCGAGGCCGGTGCCGGTCGCCAGCAACCAGAGGTCGCGTGCATCCGGCAGCTGGTCCAGCGTGAACAACCCGGTGGAGCGGGGCATCAGTTCCACCTCGTCACCCGGCTCCATGTGCATCAGCCGGCTGGTCAGCGGACCCTCCGGCACCGCGACCAGATGAAACTCCAGCGGCCGGACATCGGGCGGATTCACGTAGGAGTACGGACGCGCCACCCACTCGTCGCCAATGAACAGGCGCAGGCGGTTGTACTGCCCGGCCTTGAAGGGCTCCACGTCCGCGTCCACGCGCAGGCTGAACAGGCGCTCGGTCCATCGCGTCAGTTCGCGAACCTCTCCCTTCACCCAGCCCATGTCGCCTCCATCATCAGCCAATCCCAGCGACCTCCGGTCGCGATCCATACGCCTCACAACACCCACCGCCGCATCGCGGCCC